>JAIXTZ010000109.1 GCA_027483745.1 Lysobacteraceae bacterium | reverse complement strand
TCAGCCAGTGCGCGCAGTTCTTCGAGATCAGCGCGATCCGCGAGCCGGGCGGCAGGCCCAGCGACTGCAGGTGCGCGGCCATGCGCCGGGTTTCGATCAGCGCCTCGCCCCAGGTCCAGTGGCGCACGTCGCCGGGCCCGTAGGGCTGCACGAACACCCGCTTGCCGGGCGACTGCCGTTCCCAGTGGTAGAGGCGCTGCAGGGCAAGGGTGTCGGCGTGCGGTGCGGCGTTCGGGGCCATGGCGGGTTCGAAAGGACAGGTGCCGCCAGAGTTGGCTGCCGCGCGTGCACGCCGCGTGGTGGTGCCGCCACGCGCCGCCCACGCGCTGACGGGCCATAATCCACCGTCCTTCGGAGCACCCCCTTGATTCCCCAATTCCCCATGAAGCTGGTGGCCAAGCGCATGCTGGCCCCGGCAGTCGCCCACCTGAGCTTCCAGCGCGCCGACGGGCAGGCGCTCGACTACATCCCCGGCCAGTTCATCCAGATCCACCTGATCGGACGGGACGGCGAGCCGACCAAGCGCAGCTACTCGCTGGCGACCATCCACGACCATGCGATGGGCCCCGGCGAGGCGGTGGATATCGCGGCATCGTTCGTGCCGGGTGGCACCGCCACGGCGCTGTTCGAAGGCCTGAAGGAGGGCGACGAGGTGACCGCCAGCGGCCCGTTTGGGCGCTTCTGCCTGCTGCCGAACGACGCCAACCGCCGCTACCTGCTGATCGCCACCGGCACCGGCGTCACGCCCTACCGCTCGATGCTGCCCCTGCTCGAGAAGGCCATCGTTGAACGCGGCGTGCACGTCGTCGTGCTGTTCGGCGCGCGCAGCGAGTCCGAGCTGATCTACGCCGAAGACTTCCGCGCCATGGCCGCGAAGCACCCGACGCACTTCCGCTTCGTGCCCTGCTACTCGCGCGAATTCAACGAGGCCGCGGGCCCCGACGCACGCCGCGGCTACGTCACCGAGCAGATCGCCGCGCTCGAACCGCAGCCGGAGGGCGACATCGCCTACCTGTGCGGCAACCCGAACATGGTCGACGCCGCGTTCGAGGCGCTGAAGGCCGCCGGGCTGCCAGTGCCGCAGATCCGTCGCGAGAAATACGTCAGCGGGAAGTAAGGCCCTTCCGGGCCGGTGGCCCGGGGTGTAAAGGACGCTTGACATCGGGGTCGCGGCGGGTGGAGGATGCTGTCAAGCGTCCTTGACACCCCCGGAGCCCGACGATGCCCTTCCAGCCCCCCGTTCGTGACGACGACGGCTTGACGCCGCCGATGCAGCGCTACGTGCGCTCACTGGTGGTGTCGATGTCCATGTACACCACCCTGCTGGTGAGCAGCCTGGTCGCCCTGCGGAAGATGCCTGACGATGCCCTGCTGCTGCGTGCCGGTGTCGGCCTGCTGCCGGCATTGCCCCTGGTGCTGCTCGTTTGGGCCTTCGCCCGCTACATCCGCGAAGCGGACGAAATGCAGCGCCAGATCGAACTGCAGTCGGTCGCCCTGGCCGCGATGGCCACCGGCATTGGCTTCATGGTCATCGGTTTCCTCGCCAGCGCCGGGGTGTTCGCGCTGCAGGGCGAGCTGGTGGCGATCTTCGTGCTGCCGACGCTGTTCGGCAGCTACGGCATCGCCAAGGCCGTGGTCCACCGGGGCTACGGTGAATGAACCCCTTCATCGACATGGTGCGCTTCACGCCCAACGAGAAGCGCTACTACCAGCGCTCGGTCGCTCCGATGGCGCTGTTTTCAGCGCTGTTCATCGGCGGCGCCATCCTCATCAAGACCTTCCGCGCCGACCTACCCTACGCGCTGCTGGTCGCGATGGCGATCATGCCGATGATCCCGATGGCCTGGTTTTTCAAGGTGTACATCGACTACTTCCGCGACTGCGACGAATGGGAGCGGCTCATCGAGGTCTACGGCATCTGCATCGGCGTGCTGCTGGTCGGCATGGTGTATTTCACCCTCGGCCTGCTCGGCGTCACGCGCTTGGTTGAACTCGACGGCGCGTGGCTGGCCTACGGCATGCTGCCGGCCGTCTCGCTCACCTACGTGATCGGCAAGGTCGTCGGCCGGTGGCGGCACGGCTGATGCGCAACCTCATCCGCGAACGCCGCGAGGCCATGGGCTGGTCGCAGGCGGAACTCGCCGAGCGCCTCGCCGTCTCGCGCCAGACTGTCAATGCCATCGAAACCGGCAAGTACGACCCGAGCCTGCCGCTGGCGTTCAAGCTGGCGCGCCTGTTCGGCGAGCCGATCGAATCCCTCTTCGACGACGCTGCCTGAACCATGGATGCCCCCGCTGCTCTCCCGGCCCACGACGCCCCGGTCCTCGGTCCCGGCGACCTGTCACCTCCCCCCGATGCGCCGGCGACGCCGACATCGGCCGTTCGCCTGGTGGCGAGTGCGCTCGGGGGTGCGGCATTCGGCGCTTTATTCGCCTTCGCGGGCATCGAAACGGCCGACACCTTGGGCATCGACTGGCGGGCGCTGTTCCCCGACGACGCGGGGCTCGGGGCTTGGGGGGTCGGGGCGGTGTCGCTTGTTCTCGCCTTCTGGCTGCAGGTGCTGTTGCACGAAGCCGGCCATGCCTTGGCCGGGCTCGCCTCGGGGTTCCGCCCACTGGCCTTCGGCGTCGGGCCCCTGCGGCTCGAACGGGCTGGCGATGGTTGGCGCTTCCGGTGGGGCGGCAATCTTTCCGGGATCAGTGGATTCGCGCTGCTTCTGCCCTCCGCCGGGCGTCCGGCCTCGCGCGGCGAGCAGGCGATCTACCTCCTCGGCGGCGTCTTGGCCAATGCGGCCGTCGCCGGCCTCGCGCTCTGGGCCTTGGCCGCCTCGCCGCCCGAGCTGCTTCGCGGTCTGCTGGTCGCGGTGGCGGCAACGGGTCTCTTCCTCAGCGTGGTGAACCTCGTGCCCTTCCGGAGCGGTGGATGGCTCAGCGATGGCGCTGGACTCTGGTCGCTGTGGCGACAGCCCGGCCTGGCCCTCGCCTCGATTGGCCTGCAACAGGCGGTGCAAGCCAGCATGGACGGCACGCGACCGCGCGACTGGCCCGCCGTGCTGCTGCCCCTCGACGACGCGCCGTTCGGCGTGCATGGCGAGCCGGGTCTGGATACCGCGATCGCATCGATGCGCTTGAGCCGGGCCCTCGACCGTGGACGAACGGACGTCGCCGAGGCCGCGGCGCGCTACCTGCATTCGACGTGGCCGACGGCCTCCCCGGCCCTGCGGCCCGGGCTTGCCGCGATGCTCGCCGTCCACTGCCTGTTGGTCCGTCAGGACCTGGTCGCCGTGCGCGCCTGGCGGGAGCGGATGGTCGGCAGCCTGCTCGACATGGGGTGCCATGAACTCTGGCTCGACGCCGAGCTGGCGCTGGCCGACGGCGACCTTTCGGCGGCCCGTGACGCGCACGCCCAGGCCGTGGCGGCCCTGCCGCGCGTGCACGACGCCGGCACCCGGATCGTCGTTGCCGAGCGCCTGGACGCGCTCGCCACCCGAATTGCTGCGGGGGTCACGCCGTGATCCCTCGCGCCGCCCCCGTCCGCCCCTTTCCCACCCCCACCCCCAGGAGAACTCGCGTGATCCGAACCCCCTTGGCCGCGGCCGTCATGCTCGGGATGCTGGCCGCCAGCCATCCCGCCGAGGCGCGCGTGCTTGGCAGCCTCGATTTCGAGCCGTGCACGCTCGCCGGCAGCGGCGCCGCGGGCCCGGTCGAAGCCCAGTGCACCACGCTGTCCGTGCCCGAGAACCGCGCCGAGCCCGACGGCCGCGAGGTCGAGCTCGCCATCGCGTGGGTGCCGACCGAGGGCGACGCCGAGCCCGACCCGGTCTTCATGCTCGCCGGTGGCCCGGGGCAGGGGGCGCGCGAAGCCTTCCCGTCGGTGGCGGCTGGCTTCCGCGACGTGATGCGCACGCGCCACGTCATCCTCGTCGACCAGCGCGGCACCGGCGGCTCGAACCCGCTGGCCTGCCGCGACGCCGAGGGCAACAACACCTTCGGCGACCCGTCGGACGAGAGCCCCGACGCGGCGGCGCGCTTCGCTGAAGCCTGTCTCGCCGAGCTGTCGAAGACCTCGGACGTTCGCCACTACACGACCACCGACGCGGTGGCCGATCTCGACGCCGTGCGCCAGGCCATCGGCGCCGAGCGCATCAACCTCTACGGCGGCAGCTACGGCACCCGAGTGGCCCAGCAGTACGCGAAAACCTTCCCGCAGCACACGCGGGCCGTGGTGATCGACAGCGTCGCGCCGATGGACCTCGTGCTGGGCAGCGAGCACGCGAAGAACCTCGACGCCGCGCTCGACGCGCAGTTCGCGCGCTGCGCCGCCGACGCGGCTTGCGCCAAGACGCTGCCGGACGCGCGGGCCTCGCTCGCCACGGTGCGCGAGGCCCTGTCGCAGCCGGGCCTGGCGCCCGTCGCCTACCGCGACCCGACCACGGGCGAGCGCCGCGAGGAGGTGCCGACGATGGGCCACCTCGGCATCGCGCTGCGCCTCTACAGCTACTCGCCGCTCACCGCGACCCTGCTGCCGGTGGTGTTGAAGCAGGCGGCCGACGGCGACTACGCGCCACTGCTGGCGCAGTCGCGCTTCCTGATGGGCAGCATCGGCGAGTCGATCATGCACGGCATGCAGCTCTCGGTGATGTGCGCCGAGGATGCCGACGAGATGGCCGTCGATCCCGCCGACGACGCCACGGTGATGGGCTCGCAGTTCGTGGGTTGGTTGAAGGCGCAGTGCGCGGTGTGGCCGCGCGGCCAGCGCCCGGCCGACTTCCGCGCGCCGCTCGCCGGCGACCTGCCGGTGCTGGCGATCAGCGGCGAGTTCGATCCGGTCACGCCGCCGCGCTACGGCGAGCGCGCCATCGCCCAGCTCACGAATGCTCGGCACCTCGTGCTGAAAGGCCAGGGCCACACGCCGATCAACGAAGGCTGCATGCCCAAGCTGTTCGCGCAATTCATCGAGACCGCCGACGCGAAGGGGCTCGATGCCGCCTGCCTCGATCGCCTCGCCCCGCTTCCCCCCGGCACCGGCCTGCACGGCTGGGAGCCCTGAGGACACTGCCATGATCGAACTCACCGACCTGCACAAGCAGTTCAAGACCAAGACCGGGCTGGTCAGCGCCGTGTCCGGCGTCGGCTTCACCGCCCGCGATGGCGCCATTACCGGCCTGCTCGGCCCCAACGGCGCCGGCAAGACCACCACGCTGCGCATGCTCTACACGCTGATGAAGCCCGACCGCGGCAGCGTCCGCGTGGACGGCCGCGACGCCTACGTCGAGGCCGAAGCGGTGCGCCGCTCGCTCGGCGTGCTGCCGGATGCGCGTGGCGTCTACAAGCGCCTGACCGCGCGCGAGAACATCACCTACTTCGGCCGCCTGCACGGCATGGACGAGGCGGCGATCCGCAAGAACACCGACCGCCTCGTCGAGGCGCTGCAGATGGGCGACTTCATCGACCGCCGCACCGAGGGCTTCTCGCAGGGCCAGCGCACCAAGACCGCCATCGCCCGCGCCTTGGTGCACGACCCGAAGAACGTGATCCTCGACGAGCCCACCAACGGGCTGGACGTGATGACCACGCGCGGCCTGCGCGAGTTCCTGCTGCAACTCAAGCGCGAAGGGCGCTGCGTGATCCTTTCCAGCCACATCATGCAGGAGGTCGGCGCGCTGTGTGACCACATCGTGGTCATCGCCAAGGGTCGCGTCACCGCGCAGGGCTCGCCCGACGAGCTGCGTGCGCAGACCGGCGAATCCAATCTCGAAGACGCCTTCGTCAAGGCCATCGGCTCCGAGGAGGGCCTGCAGGCATGAAGACCCTGATCACGGTGATGCTCAAGGAGCTCGCCGAAATCTTCCGCGACCGCAAGATCATCATCAACGGCCTGCTGATCATGCCGTTGGTGTTCCCGTTGCTGATCCTCGGCATGGGGGCGCTGGCTGAGAATCGTGCCAAGACCCAGCTCGAGTCCGAGCTGAAGCTGCCGGTGATCGGTGCCGACATCGCGCCGAACCTCGTCGCCTTCCTCGCCACGCAGAACATCACGGCCGAAGCCGCGCCGGAGAGCCCGGATGCCTTGATCCTCTCGCAGGAGAAGGACGTGATCCTGCGCATCGCCCCGGACTTCGCCGACGACTGGCGGGCCAGCCGCGCGGCGACGGTGGAGATCCTGCACGACAGTTCGCGCCAGGATTCCGGCATTCCGGTGCGTCGCGTCGAGCGCGCCTTGCAGGCCTACTCGCGGCAGGCCGGTGCCATCCGCCTGATCGCGCGCGGCGTCGATCCCTCGCTCGGCACGGCGGTCAGCGTCACCTACCGCGACCTCGCCACGCCGGAAGCCAAGCGCGGGATGCTGCTCGCCTTCCTGCCCTACGTGCTGATCCTCAGCGCCTTCCTCGGCGGCGCGTACCTGGTGATGGACGCCACGGCCGGCGAACGCGAGCGGCAGTCGCTGGAGCCGCTGCTGGCCACGCCCGCGGGGCGTGGCGCGATCATGAGCGGCAAGATCGCCGCGGCCTGCGCCTTCGGCATGATCGGCCTGCTGCTGACGCTGCTGAGCTTCAAGCTGAGCTTCGGCTTCGTCGACAGCGGCCCGTTCAAGGGCGTCGATGTCTCGATGGTGGCGGTGGCCAAGCTGCTTCTGATCCTGCTGCCGATGGTGCTGATCGGCACCACCCTGCTGACGTTGATCTCGGCCTCGGTGAAGACGTTGAAGGAAGCCCAGAGCTACATGGCCTTCCTGATGTTCCTGCCGATCCTGCCGACCATCATCCTGATGGTGAACCCGGTGAAGAACGCGCTGTGGATGTTCGCCACGCCCTTCCTCGCCCAGAACCAGCTGATCCTGATGGTGCTGCGCCAGGAGACGATCAGCGCGCTGCAGTGGGCGACCTACCTCGGTGCCGGCTTCGGTCTCGGCGCGCTGCTGTGGCTGGTCGCGGCGCGGCTGTACCACCGCGAGCAGTTGGCCATCTCGGCCTGACCGCCGCGGCGGAGGTGCAAAGAAAAAGCCCGGCGCGAGCCGGGCTTTCTCGTGGAGCGATGGCCGCGCTTCGATCACATGCGGAAATCGAAGGTGCGGGTCTGCGTGGTCGTCTCGCCGGTGGCCTCGAAGCGCCAGCCCGAAACCGTCTGCACGACGGTGCGGTCGAACAGGCCGCGGGGACGGGCGCGCATCACTTCCACGTTGGTGACGCGGCCGTCCGCGCCGATGGTGTATTGCACGGTCACGAAGCCCGAGGCGCGGGTGCGCGCGGCTTCACGCGGGTAGGGCGGCTGCGGGGTGCTGATGGGGCGCGGCGCACCGCCGGTGCGCGGCGCGGGAGCGGCCGGCGGCGGCGTGGCCGGGGCGGCGGCGACCGGAGCGGGGGTCGGCTCGGCCGGGGCGGGCGCCGGCGCTTGCGGAGCCGGTGCAGGCTCGGCGGGTGCTGGAGCGGGGGTAGCGGCCGCCGTGGCCGCGGCCGCGGCCTCGTCGCGGGCGCGCTGCTCGGCGGCCAGGCGTTCGCGTTCGGCGCGCTCGGCCTCGAGGCGCTCGCGGTCGGCGGCGGCGGTGCGGCCGGAGGCAATGGCCTCGCGGATGCGGTTCAGCGAGGGGGCTTCGGGGTCGGTGCGGCCCATCAGCTCGAGCAGGCGCTCGGCTTCGGCGAAATCGGACTCGTTGATGGCCTGCTCGGAGGCGATCAGCGCATAGGGCATCAGGTCGATCAGCGCGGATTCGGCCGAGACGTCCGGCTTGGCGGACTTCTGGCGCAGCGCGAGGTAGTACTCCATGGCGTTGTCGCCGGCGGGCGCATACAGGCGCTGCTCGCGAAGGGCCGTGTTGCCCTTCTCGCGCAGCTCGGCTTCGCTGAGGTTGGCCAGCGCGCTGGCCGTGGCCTGCGCGGCTTCGGCGGCCTGCGCGGCCTCGTCCACCGTTTCCGCCGGCGCGGCGGTCGGCGCGGCGGTCGGCGTGGCCGGTGCCGCTTCTTCGGACGCCGGCGAACAGGCCGACAGGCCAAGGGCGAGCGCGAGGGCGGAGGCGAGCGCGGCGGAGGGCTTGCGGATCGACGGAGCGGACACGATGGGGATTTCCAGCCGGACAGGGGAAAGGCCAGACTCCGGCGTTCGTTAGCTTTCTGTCAACCCGCTGGCGTGACGTTCGGCACGGTTGGCGACGGCTTTTTACATTGCGCCGCGTCAATGCGGCGGCTGATCCGGGACGCGCCGCGGCTCAGGGCCGCTTGAACTGAAGGACCACGCGCGCGTCGCTGGCGGCGTCCGCCCGCGCGTAGCGCCAGCGGCGCACGGCGAGTACGGCCTCCCGATCGAAAACGCCCGGCGGGTCGGCGCGGACGACGTCGACGGCCTCGACGCTGCCATCGGCGCGGATGCGGACGGCCACCTCCACCTCGCCTTCGAGCCGACGGCGGGTGGCGGCCTCGGGAAAGCGCGGCGACACCCGGTTGATCAGCGGGCGGGGCGCCGGCGCGGCAGGGCGCGGCGCCACGGGCGCCGATGCCGGTTCGGGCCTGGGGCGAGCGGCGGCGACCGTCGCGGGAGGCGGGGAGGGTGTCGCCGTGGACGGCGCCGGCGTCGGGGTCGGGGGCGGGGCAGGAAGGATGGCGCGGCGCGGGGTCTCGGCGGTCAGGCGCTCGGCCTCGGCGGCGCGCTGGTCCGCTTCGGCCTGTGCCGCGATGGCGCGGGCTGCCGCCGCCGCCTTGGTCGCCGTGAGCGCGTCCCGCAGGCGTGGCACGGCGGGCGCTTCCGCGTCCATCCGCGCGAGCAAGGCGACGAGACGCTCGGCTTCGGGGAAGGCCTCGGCCGCGGTGGCCTGCTCCGCGCCAATGATCACGTAAGGGGCCAGGTCGGCGAGGGCCGTCGTGACGGCCGGTTCGCCGGGCTCGCGTGCCTGCAGCGCCAGATAGTCCTCGACCGCGTTGTCGCCGGCCGGGGCGTACAGCCGGTTCGCGGCGAGAGCCTCGGCGGCGCGGCGGCGCAGGCTTGCGGTGTCCAGCCCGGCGAGATCGGCCGGGGCGGGGGCGGTCGGTGCCGCGGGTTCGACGGGGTGGGGCGGGGTGGCGTCCGCTGACGTCGACGGCGCCGTCGACGGGGCCTCCCTGCCGCAGGCGACGATGGCGAGCGAGAGCACGATCAGGGGAATGAAGCGAACGGCGGTGCGCATGGACGGGCTCGGAGGGCGAGGTCGCGCACCCTGAGGCCTACGCATGACAGAGGCATGGCGGAGGCTCGCCCGCGGGCGCGAAGTGGGGCGGACCGCACGGGCTGGGGCACACTGCGCGACCTCCCGTTCGCATCGATGCCCGTGGTTCCCGCCTTTCCGATCGCGCCGCTGCTTCCGGACCTCCGAGCCTCACTTGAGGCGCACCCGCGCCTCGTGCTTGAAGCGCCGCCCGGCGCGGGCAAGACCACCCAGGTGCCCTTGGCCCTGCTCGATGCCCCGTGGCGGGCCGGTGGGAAAATCCTGATGCTGGAACCGCGCCGCGTCGCCGCGCGCGCCGCCGCCGGCTTCATGGCCAAGCAGCTCGGCGAAGAGGTCGGCCGCACCGTCGGCTACCGCATCCGCTTCGAGGCCAAGGTCTCGGCGGCGACGCAGGTGGAAGTGGTGACGGAGGGCATCCTCACGCGCCTGGTCCAGGACGACCCGACGCTGGAGGGCATCGCGGCGATCCTCTTCGACGAGTTCCACGAACGCCACCTCGCCGCCGACCTTGGCCTGGCGCTGGCGCTCGACGTGCAGGCCCAGCTGCGGCCGGACCTGCGCCTCGTGGTGATGTCGGCGACGCTCGACGGCGAGCGGCTCGCGCGTTTCCTCGACGCGCCGCGCCTCACTGCCGAGGGCCGCGCGTATCCCGTCACCGTCAGCCACGTCCCCGCGCGTCGCGACGAGCCGGCCAGCGCGCAACTGCGGCGCTGCGTCGAGCATGCGCTGAATCAGCATCCCGGCGACCTGCTGGTGTTCGTGCCCGGCCAGCGGGAGATCGCCGATGCGACGCGCGCGCTGGAGCCGGTGCTGCCCGCCGACGTGCGCCTGCTGCCGCTGCATGGCGAGTTGCCGGTCGAAGCGCAGTCCGCCGCGCTGAATCCCGATCCGGAGGGCAAGCGCCGCGTGGTGCTGGCGACGAACGTGGCGGAGTCGAGCGTGACCTTGCCCGGCGTGCGTGTGGTCATCGACACAGGTCTCGCCCGCGAGCCGCGCTTCGAGCCGAACTCCGGCTTCTCGCGCCTCGACACGGTCGCCATCTCCCAGGCCAGCGCCGACCAGCGCGCCGGCCGCGCCGGCCGCGTGGCCGAGGGCTGGTGCTATCGCCTGTGGCCGGAATCGCAGCGCCTCGAACCCAATCGCCGCGCTGAAGTGTCGCAGGTCGAACTCTCAGGCCTCGCGCTGGAACTCGCCGCCTGGGGCGAAGCCGACCTGCGCTTCGTCGATGCGCCGCCGCGCGGCGCGCTGGCGGCGGGCGTCGATCTGTTGAAGAGCCTTGGCGCGCTCGATGCCTCCGGCCGCATCACCGCGTTCGGCAAGCGCGTTCTGGCGCTGGGCACGCACCCGCGGCTCGCCGCAATGTTGCTGGCACCGGGCGATGCCAGCGAGACCGCGTTGGCCTGCGACCTTGCGGCCTTGATCGAAGCCCGCGACCCGCTCAAGGGCCCGCGCCGCGACGACGTTGCCGCGCGTTGGCAGGCGCTGGCCGCCTTCCGCGCCGGGCGCACGCCGCCGGAGGCCTCGCGCTCGGGGCTCGCGGCGATCGATGCGCAGGCCAAGCAGTGGCGCCGTCGCCTGCGCTGCGAAGCCGCGCCGCCGAAGGACGCACCGAACCATCTCCTCGGCGACCTGCTGCTGCATGCCTTCCCCGACCGCATCGGCGTGCAGCACCCGTCCGACCCGCGCCGCTATGCCTTGAGCAACGGCCGCAGCGCGCGCGTGTTCGACGATTCCGCGCTCTACGGCGAGCCATGGATCGTCGCCAGCGAGCTGCGTTTCGAGGCGCGCGATGGCTTGATCCTGCGCGGTGCGCCGGTCGACGAAGCGCGGCTGCAGCGCGAGTTCCCCGAACGCTTCGTCGAGGAAGACACCGTGCGCTGGGACGCCCATGCCCGCGCCCTCGTCGCCCGCCGCGAGCGGCGCTTCGACCGCATCGTGCTGGAGAGCAAGCCCGCCGGCCGCCCCGATCCGGCGCGCGCCGCGCAGGCGCTCACCGACGCCGTGCGCGAGCTCGGCCTCGAGGCGCTGCCGTGGACGGAAGGCCTCAAGCAGTGGCTCGAACGCCTGCGTTGCCTGCGCGAGTGGCTGCCCGAACTCGGCTGGCCCGAGGCCAGCGACGAGGCGCTGCTCGTGTCACTCGACGATTGGCTGAGGCCGGCCTTCAGCGGCAAGACGCGGCTCGATGCCTTGAGCGAGGAGGAGCTCGGCGAGGCGCTGAAGTCGCGCCTCGACTGGTCGCTGAAATCGAAGCTGGACGCGCTGGCCCCGCGCCGCATCACCGTGCCTTCGGGCATGGAGCGGCCGATCACCTACGCGCACGGCGAGCGCCCGGTGCTGGCCTGCAAGCTGCAGGAGCTGTTCGGCCTTGCCGACACGCCGCGGATTGCCGACGGCCGCGTGCCACTCACCCTGCACCTGCTGTCGCCGGGCGGTGCGCCGCTGGCGATCACGCAGGATCTGAAGAGCTTCTGGAACAACGCCTACCCGGACGTGAAGAAGGACATGAAGGGCCGCTACCCGCGGCACCCGTGGCCGGATGATCCGTGGACGGCGACGGCCACCCACCGCGCCAAGCCGCGCGGCACGTGAGCCGGGAGCCCGCATGAGTCTCGACGCGACCCCTTTCCTCGCCCTCGCGACCACCCCGCGATGGCCCGCGCTCGATCCGTTCGCGGAGGCGATCAACCCGCTGCTGGGCGTCGTGCTGTTCGGACTGGCCCTGCGGGCGTGGCGGGCGGGGCGCCGCCGCGAGGCCATCGGACTGCCCATCACCCTCGTGCTCTGCCTCGCAGTGGCCTACGGGCTCGCGTACCTCGACCGCGCGCTCGGCGTTTTCGCGCTGTTCGGCCTCGACTTCAGCGCGCACGGTGCCGTGCATCTGGCGGCCTGGGCCGCCCTGCTGGTGTGGCATCCGGCCCGCTGGCCGTGGGCGCTGGCGGTGACGTTGGCCTACCACGGGGTCATGGTGGCCCAAGGGCGCTACTCGTTGTTCGACTTGCTCGCCACGGCGGCCGTGGCGGGCCTGCCCCTGACCCTGCTGGCCACGGCGACGCGCCCGGTGGCCCGTCGGCGCGCGGGTTCAGCCCTGCCGGGTCACACTATGGGCTCCTGAGCCTCTTTGCCCCGCGCCTCCGCGGCCTTCGCCATGAGCACGCCCTTCCACGTCTTCGAGGTCATCGTCGTCGGTGGCGGCCACGCCGGCACGGAAGCCGCGCTGGCGGCCGCCCGCAGCGGCGCGCGCACGCTGCTGCTCACGCACAACATCGAGACGATCGGCCAGATGAGCTGCAACCCGGCCATCGGCGGCATCGGCAAGGGGCATCTGGTCAAGGAGATCGACGCGCTCGGCGGCGCCATGGCGCGCGCGGCGGACCGCGCCGGCATCCAGTGGCGCACGCTCAACGCCTCGAAGGGTCCGGCGGTGCGCGCCACCCGCGCGCAGGCCGACCGCGTGCTCTACAAGGCGGCGATCCGCCGGATGGTGGAAACGCAGCCGAACCTGTCGGTGTTCCAGCAGGCCGTCGACGACCTGCTGTTCGCCGGCGAATCGGTAAGTGGCGTGCGCACGCAGATGGGCCTCGAATTCCACGCGCCGGCGGTCGTCCTCACCGCCGGCACCTTCCTCGCCGGGCAGATCCACATCGGACTGGCGAACTACGCTGGCGGCCGCGCCGGCGATCCGCCGTCCAGCGCGTTGGCGATGCGCCTGCGTGAAGCCAGTCTTGGCGTGGGGCGGCTCAAGACCGGCACGCCGCCGCGCATCGACGCGCGCAGCATCGATTTCAGCGGCCTCGAAGAGCAGCCGGGCGACACGCCGATCCCGACCTTCAGCTTCGACAACGATGCGTCCGTGCATCCGCGGCAGGTGAGCTGCTGGATCACCCACACCAACGAGGCCACGCACGACGCCATCCGCGGCGGCCTCGACCGCTCGCCGATGTACACCGGCGTGATCGAGGGCGTGGGCCCGCGCTACTGCCCCAGCATCGAGGACAAGGTCACGCGCTTCGCCGACAAGGCCTCGCACCAGATCTTCATCGAGCCGGAAGGCCTCGACACCTTCGAGATCTACCCGAACGGCATCAGCACCTCGCTGCCTTTCGACGTGCAGCTCGCGCTGGTGCGCTCGATCAAGGGCTTCGAGAACGCGCACATCACCCGGCCGGGCTACGCCATCGAGTACGACTACTTCGACCCGCGCGGGCTGAAGGCCTCGCTGGAGACGAAGGCGATCCGCGGCCTCTTCTTCGCCGGGCAGATCAATGGCACCACCGGCTACGAGGAAGCCGCGGCGCAGGGCCTGCTCGCCGGGCTCAACGCCGCCCGCTCCGTGCAGCAGAAGGAGGCCTGGACGCCGCGCCGCGACGAGGCCTACCTCGGCGTGCTGGTCGATGACCTGATCACCCATGGCACCACCGAGCCGTACCGCATGTTCACCTCGCGCGCCGAGTACCGGCTGCAGCTGCGCGAGGACAACGCCGACTTGCGCCTAACGCCCACCGGTCGCGAATTCGGCCTGGTCGATGACGCACGTTGGGCAGCCTTCGAAGCCAAGCGCGAGGCCATCGAATCGGAGACGGCGCGCCTGCGTTCGATCTGGGCCGCGCCCAACAACGCCCTCGGCCGCGCTTTCGAATCCGCCACCGGCCAGCCGATTTCCCGCGAAACGCACGCCCTCGACTTGCTCAAGCGCCCCGAGCTCGACTACGCGGCGCTGGTGGCGGTGGATGGCCTCGGCCCCGGCGTCGCCGATGCCCGAGTGGCCGAGCAGGTGCAGATCACCGCCAAGTACGCCGGCTACCTCGATCGCCAGCGCGAGGACATCGAGCGCCAGCGTCGCCACGAGACCACCGCCATCCCCAGCGATTTCGACTACCGGGGCATCAGCGGCCTGTCGGCCGAGATCGTCGCCAAGCTCGGCGCCGTGCGGCCCGAGACCATCGGGCAGGCCCAGCGCATCCCCGGGATGACACCGGCGGCCATCTCGCTGTTGCTCGTGCACCTCAAGCGCGGCAGCCGCGCGGCCTGAGACCAGCGCCGGTCCTTTCACCGGTTTTCGCAAGGCCCTCATTGCCAAGCCGAGCCTGCGTGGCATCCTCGGAGGCCTCCACGGTCGGGTGCGTGCGATGGCCATGAATGACGAACTGCAGTTCGCGGCGGAAGCTCCGGAAGACCCCCTGGACGCCTTGCCCGTCACGCCCTGGAAGGTCGCCGTCGTCGATGACGACGAGTCGGTCCGCGCGATCACCCGGCTTGCCCTCGGCCAATTGAAGGTGGATGGGCGGCCGCTCGACCTGCTCGAAGCGTCGAGCGCCGAGGAAGGCATCGCGCTCTTCGCCACGCACCCGGACATCGCCCTCGGCCTCATCGACATGGTGATGGAGGAGCCCAGCGCCGGCCTGCGCGTGATCACCGCCGTCCGCGAGCAGCAGGGCAACCACCGGACGCGGCTGGTGGTGCGCACCGGCCAGCCGGGCCACCTGCCCGAAGACCGCGTCATCCGCGACTACGACATCAACGACTACCGCGAGAAGACCGAGCTGTCCGCGCAGAAGCTGCGCACCGTGGCGCATTCGGCGATCCGCAGCTTCCGCGACATCGTCGCGATCGAAAGCGCCTTCCATGGCATGGTCGAGCTGCTGTCCCGGGTGGTCGATGAGTCGCTCGCCGAGTACTTCCCGCACGCCGTGGCCTCGGCGGAGCTCGCGGCCGAGCTCGGCCGCCTGGCGGGCCTGCCGGCCACGCGCGTCGAGGCCTTGCGCCACGCCGCCGTCCTCCGCGATCTCGGCCTGCTGCGCCTGCCGCCGGGCGTGCGCAACGCGCTCCTGCAGTACGAGACCCTCGACGGCGAGGGTCGCCAGGCCGTGCTCGACCATCCGTTGGTCGGGTCGCGGCTGCTCGACCGCCTCGCCACCGTCGAAGGCCGTCTCGCCGCGCAGCTGGCGCGCGAGCACCACGAGCGCTGGGACGGCCGAGGCTTCCCGAACGGCCTGCGAGGGGAGGCCATCGGCCTTGAGGGGCGCATCCTCGCCATCGCCAACGTCGTCGATGCGCAGCTCGCCGCTCCGCCGGACGGCGCCCCGGGCACGCCCGAGTCGCTGCGGGCAGGGCTCGCCGCGCAGGCGGGCCAGGCGCTGGATCCGGCCCTGGTCGCGCTGGCCCTCGCGAACCTCGATGCCCTCCTGCTCGTCCGGGCCAAGGCCCGCGCCATGGCCACGTGAGGGGCACGCGGGACGGCCTCCTGCTGGCGCTCAGCGAGGCGACATACATCGACGACGGCGACGTGGCGCAGAGCGCGCGCGCGATCACCGCCGCCGCCGTGCAAGGCCTGGGCATCGACCGCTGCGGGGTGTGGCTGCGCGGCGGCGATGGCCAGTCCATCCGTTGCCTGCACCTGTTCGATCTCGCGGGAGGCGGCCACCGCGAGGGCTCGAATGTCGAACTGACGGCCGCCCAGTACCCCCGCTACTTCGAGGCCCTGGCGCGGGAGCGCGCCATCGTGGCTTGCGATGCCGCCACCCACCCGGATACCGCTGAGTTCGCCAAGGGCTACCTCGACGTCCTCGGAATCCATTCCATGCTCGATTGCCCGGTGCGCCAGCATGGCCGCATGGTCGGCATCCTCTGTGCCGAGCATCGCGGAGAGCCGCGCCCATGGACCGACGACGAGGTCAGCTTCCTCGGCAGCCTCTCCGACGTGTTCGGTCGCGTGCTCACCGCGGCCGAGCGCCGGGATTACCAGCGGCGCCTGGAGGCGCTGAACGCGTCGCTGGAGGAGCGGGTCGCCGAGCGCACCGCCGAGCTGCGCGCCGCGCTCGACTACCTCGAGAAGGCCCGCAGTCACCTCGTCGAGCGCGAGAAGATGGCCGCGCTCGGCCAGCTCGTGGCCGGCGTGGCGCACGAGATCAACACGCCGGTGGGTGTCATCGTCACCGCCGTCAGCCACTGCGCCGGGTTGCTTGCGACGCTGCGCGAGGCGCAGGCCCGCGGCACGCTGACCCGCACCCGGTTCGAAGCCGGCTTGGCGGAAATCGGCGACGGCTTGGACATGGCCCAGCGCAACGCCGCTCGCGCCGCCGGTTTGGTCGAGAGCTTCAAGCGTACCGCCGCCGACCAGACCCACGACGTGCGCAGCCGTTTCGAGCTGGGCAACACGCTCGCCGACGTCCTCACCACCCTGTCGCCGATGCTGCGGCGTCGCGGCGTCCAGGCAAGGCTCGCCGAGATGGCAGCGGTCGATTGCGACAGCTATGCGGGCAGCCTGGCGCAGGTGGTCACCAACCTCGTCGTGAATGCCTGCGTGCACGGGTACGGCGAAACGCCGCCGGCCGACGCCCGGATCGACGTCGAGGCGGGTCAGAGCGGCGGCATCGCGTGGGTGCGCGTCATCGACGCGGGCGTGGGCATGTCGCCCGAGGTGATGCACAAGGCCTTCGAGCCGTTCTACACGACGGCGCGGATGCGCGGCGGCACCGGCCTTGGCCTCAGCATCGTCCGCACCCTCGTGGAGCGCACCTTGGGCGGTGAAATCCGGATCCAGAGCGAGGCCGGCGCGGGCTGCCGGGTCGACGTCCGTTTCCCCTGCCAGGCGCCCGCCTGAGCCGGCGCATCGGCAGGCGCGTCCTGCAGCGCAACATCACCGTTTTGCGCTGCAGCAGCGCCGTGCGCGGCGACGACGAGGTCGATTGACACCGGTAGACATCCGGCGTTGAATAGCCCGGCCGCCGAACGCCTTCCCCCACGGTTCGATCCGCGCCCTGGCGGCATCCCGATCCCCTCCGGAGTTTGCCCATGCCCTCCAAGCGCCCCCCTGCCCCCGCCCTCGTGCTGGGGCTGCTCACCCTGCCGATCGCCCTCGGCGTGCAGGCCCAAGCCGTCGGCTACGCCGCCGGCACCACCGGCGGCGGCACCCGTGCCCCCGTCGTCGTCAGCACCCCCGAACAGATGCGCGCCGCCCTCGACGCCTACAGCGGCAGCGGCGGGCTGGTGATCCGCTACACCGGCACCTTCGACTTCCGCAGCATCACCGACCCCTGCGCGCAGTGGCGCAAGGACCCGGTGGTCGTCGAGATCAAGGACAAGAGCGACATCACCATCGAGGGCGCCAACGGCTCTTCGGCCAACTTCGGCATCTTCATCGTCGGCAACTCGCGCAACGTCATCGTCCGCAACATGACGATCGGCCTGCTGCCGGGTGGCGAAGGCGCCGACTCGATCACCGTCGAGGGCCGCGGCGCGGGCCGCATCCCCGAGCGGATCTGGATCGACCACAACACGATCTTCGCCTCGCTCACCAGCTGCCCCGGCGCCGGCGACGCCAGCTTCGACGGCGGCATCGACATCAAGCGCGGCGCGCGCTTCATCACCGTCTCGTACAACCACGTCTACAACTACCAGAAGGTCGCGCTGAACGGGCACACCGACAGCTTCACCGACCACAACGCGGCGCGCACCACGTACTACCGCAACCGCTTCGAGAACGTGCAGGCGCGCGTGCCGCTGCAGCGCTTCGGCTTGAGCCACATCGCCAACAATTACTTCGGCAACATCAGCACCTCGGGCATCAACGTTCGCATGGGCGGCGTCGCCCTGATCGAGGCGAACTACTTCGAGAACGCCGCCAACCCGGTGACCTCGCGCGACAGTTCGCAGATCGGCTTCTGGGAGCTGCGCAACAACTTCATCGGCAGCGGCATCACCTGGTCGTCGCCCGGTGGCAACACGGTGAACGCGACCAACTGGCAAAGCACCCGCACGTTCCCCGAGCCGCTCGGCTACACCCTGCCGATCGCGCCTGCCGCGCAGGTGAAGTGCCTGGTGTTCGCCACCGCGGGCGCCGGCACCAACCTCGCCACCTCGGCGCCGCAGTGCGGCTCGGGCGGCGGCACGCCGCCCCCGCCTCCGCCGCCCCCGCCGCCGGCCGCGACGCCCTCGATCGCCCTGACCGCTTCGGCGTCGTCCTCCGGCATCAACCTCGCCTGGACGCCGGCCAACCTCACGCCCGGCACCCAGGAGGTCTACCGCGACACGGACGCCAATCCGGCCGGCCGCAGCCGCATCGGCCTCGTCGGCGCCAGCATCCGCAGCTACAGCGACGCGACCGCCGTGGCCGGCGTGCCGTACTGGTACTGGATCAGCACCACGGTCGACGGTCGCGAAACGAGCTCGAACGCCGCGTCGGCGACGCGTCCGGCCGTGACGCCGCCGCCGTCCGGCGGTGGTGGAACGCCCCCCGTGCTCGGCGGCACCGGTGACTACCCCGCGGGCTTCAGCAAGTGCGCCGACCTCGGCGGCACCTGCAGCGTGACCCGCGGTTCGGGGTGGGTCGCTTTCGGTCGCAAGGGCAGCTGGGTGTCGCGCTTCGTCGGCGTGGGCAACAGCATCGCCTGCACGACGGCCGCGTTCGGCAGCGATCCGGGCGGTGCGCCGAACAAGTGCTCGACGCAGAACTGATCCCGCCGTTGGTGGCTCAGGGGGAGGGCGGCGCGGCGCCGGCCGTCCTCCCCGACGCTTGCGCGGTGACACCCCACGGCCGCACCCTTGGCACACGATCGACGTCAAGGAGGCGGGCATGAGCGGACAGGACAGCGCGGGGCGCGGCAGCACGGGCAATGTGATCGCCGCCGTCTGCAGCTTCTTCATCCCAGGCCTTGGCCAACTGGTGCAGGGCCGCATCCTCTGGGCGATGGTGTGGTTCGCCGCGGCCTGCCTGTTGGCCGTGCTCACGTTCATCTTCACTCTGGGCTTCGCGCCCTTCGGCTGGGGCCTCGTGAGCCTGGTCGCCTGCATCCACGCGGCGCTGTACAAGCCTGCCCCGTGAACGCCGTCCGCCTCGCGCCGGAGGGTGCCCGCGGCTTGTGAGCCAGCGCCCTGCCCACGCCGGCGCCGTGCGCGACCCCCTGCTCGCGCTGCAATCGCGGCGCGTCCAGCAGCTGATCGTCCTGATGATGGTGGCGCTGGCGGTGTTCGCCGTCATCAACCTCGCGATCATCGAGATGCTGGCGCTGTTGCCCCTCGTCGTGGGCGTCGCCCTGCTCGGCGTCGCGCTCTGGTTGCAGCAACGGCGGCGCGTGGAGGAAGCGCTGCTGACCGTGCTGTGGGTGATGACCCTCGTGGCCACGGCGATGATCGGGTTGCGCACCGGCGTCACCGACCTCGTCGTGCTCGCGTATCCCTGCATCCTCGTCCTCGCGGCGATGACCCTGAGACCGAAGCCCCTGATCCTGCTCGGGTGCTTCATCCTGCTCGCGCTTGCCTTCTTTACCGTGGCCGAGGTTGCCGGCTGGTTCACCCCGATCCGGCACCCGGTGGGATGGTGGAGTTTCATCAATCGCGCGCTCATCCTTGTCGTCGTCGCGGTGATCGGCCGCACGATGGCCCGCGACCTGCAGGCGGCCGTGGCGCGCGCCGAGGCCGAGAGCAGCCGGGCGAAGGACAGCGCCGTGCGCCTCGCCTTCCTCGTGCAGCACGATGCGCTGACCGGGCTGCCGAACCGCCTGCTCGTGCAGGATCGCTTCGCCCAGGCCTTGGCGCGGGCGCGCCGCGACGGCGGGCCGCTGGCGATGCTGGTCATCGACCTCGACGACTTCCGCCGCGTCAATGATTCGCTGGGCCACGGCGTGGGCGACGCGGTGCTGCAGCGGATCGCCGAACGCCTGCGCGTGCTCGCCGCCGAGACCGACACCCTCGGGCGCCTCGGTGCCGACGAGTTCGTGGTGGTCAGCACCGAGTTGGCCGACGCCGAAGCCCTGGCCGCGTTCGCGCAGCGCCTGCTCGATGGCCTCGCCGAACCGTTCGAGCGCGACGGCCTGTGCATCACCTGCGGCAGCTCGATCGGCATCGCCCGCTTCCCGCACGACGGCGACACGTTCGAGACGCTGCTCAATCGCGCCGAGGCCGCGATGGCTCGCGCCAAGGCGGATGGCCGCAGCGCCTTCCGCTTCGCCGACGCCGAAGTGGACCTCGACGTCGGCGAGCACCTCCGGCTCGTTTCCGAGCTGCGCGCGGGCATCGAACGCGGCGAGCTGGAGTTGTACTACCAGCCCATCGTCGACCTTGCGAGCGGTCGCGTCGGCGCGGTCGAGGCGTTGGTGCGCTGGCGTCACCCGGAGCGCGGGCTGGTGCCGCCGGGGGCCTTCATCCCGCTCGCCGAACGCAGCGGCCTGATCCATCCGCTGGGCACCTGGGCGTTGGAGGAAGCGGTGGCGCAGGCGCGGCGCTGGGAAGCCCGCGGCTTGCCGCCGCTCGCGGTCTCGGTGAATGTCTCGCCGGTCCAGCTCTCGCAGGGCGAGCTGGACGTCGTCGTTCAGCGCGCGCTTGCGACGAACGCGCTTCCGGCCCGCCAGCTCCTGCTCGAGCTCACCGAGTCCAGCCTCGTCGGCGACGCCGAGCCGCTGCGCAATCGCATCGCCCGCCTGCGCGCCATCGGCGTGGGGCTCTCCATCGACGACTTCGGCACCGGTTACTCCAACCTCGGCTACCTGCAACGCTTCGACGTGCAGACCCTGAAGATCGACCAGCGCTTCGTGCGTGGCCTGGCCGACGGCGCGCAGGGCGAGGCGATCGTCCGTGCGATCGCCCAGCTCGCCGCGAGCCTCGGGATCCGCAGCGTGGCCGAGGGCATTGAGACCGCCGCCGAGGCCGAGCGCCTGCAGGCCTTGGGCTGCGATGCCGGGCAGGGCCGCTGGTGGGGCGATGCCATGCCTGCCGCGGTGTTCGCCCGCTGGTATGCCGAGCGTTTCCCCGACCACGCGGATGACGTGGCTCACGCGGCGCAGCGCTGAGGCTTGGCCTTCGCGCATGCGCCCCCAACGCACGCTCACGCTCACCCTTGCCTTCGTCGCCGTCCTTTCCCCCTGCCCGCCATGGCCGCCGAGCCGCTGCCCTTCGCCCCCACTGAAGCGCATCGCCTCGCGAGCGCCGCCGCGGCCGACATCGCGCGCCATGCCCCGTCGCCCGCGCCGGGGCCGGCCACGCCCGAATGGGCGAAGGACGCGGTCATCTACCAGATCAACACCCGCCAGTTCACGCCGGAAGGCACCTTCGCCGCGGCGCAGGCGCAACTGCCGCGGCTGAAGGCGCTCGGCGTCGACCTCCTCTGGCTGATGCCGATCCACCCGATCGGCGTCGAGCATCGCAAGGGCCTGCTCGGCAGCCCGTATTCGGTGCGCGACTACTTCGGCGTGAACCCGGAGTTCGGCACCGAGGCCGACCTGCGCGCCTTCGTTGCTGCGGCGCACGCGCAGGGCATGAAGGTGATCCTCGACTGGGTGCCCAACCACACGGCCTGGGACAACCCGCTCCGCACCGAACACCCCGACTGGTACAAGCGCGACTGGAAAGGCGATTTCCGCCCGACGCCGTGGTGGGACTGGAGCGACATCATCGAGCTCGACTATTCGCAGCCCGGCCTGCGCGCCTACATGCAGGCGGCGCTGCGGCACTGGGTGGTCGATGTCGGCATCGACGGCTTCCGCATGGACGTCGCCGGTTTCGTGCCGCTGGATTTCTGGGAGCAGGTGCGTCGCGAGCTCGACGCCGCGCGCCCGCCGGAGAAAGGCGGCGTATTCCTGCTCGCCGAATGGGAATCGCGCGACCTGCATGCCCGAGCGTTCGACGCGAGCTATGCGTGGAGCTGGTACGACGCCGTGCACGGCATCGCGCAGGGCAAGGCCGACACCAACGCCCTGCACGTCTACTATTCGTGGAACGAGAATTTCTGGCCGGCGCACGCGCTGCGCATGACCTTCACCAGCAACCACGACAAGAACAGCTGGGAAGGCACGGAGTTCGAGGCCTTCGGCGAGGCGTTGCCGGCGGCGATGGTGCTGAGCTTCGTCGGCGAGGGCATCCCGCTGATCTACAACGGGCAGGAAGCGGCCTACGACAAGCGCCTCGAATTCTTCGAGCGCGATCCGATCGTCTGGCGCGAGCATCCGATGGCGGACGTCTACCGGCGCCTGATCGATCTGCGCACCGCGAACACCGCGCTGCACGCCGGCCGTTGGGGCGCGCGCATGGTGCACGTGCCCAGCGACCGGCAGGGCAAGGTGTTTTCGTTCGTGCGCCAGAACGGCCGCGACAAGGTCTTCGCCGTCTTCAACTTCAGCGCCGAGGCGCAGACGGTGCGCTTCCACGACGACCCGCAGGCCGGCGACTACGCCGACTGGGAGCGCGGCGACCGCGTCACCGTACGCGAGGGCGAACCGATGACGCTGCCGGCCTGGGGTTGGCGCGTGCTGGTGGCCGACCCGCGCTGAGTGGCGCGCGCCCGCTGCCGGGCGCGCCTGTTCCGGGCGCGTGCCGTCAGCGGCACTCGCTGGGTGCGGGCCCGACGCGGCTCAGCGGGATATCGCCGGTGCGTCCGGCGAGTTCGCCGACGGTGAAGCGGTAGCTGAGCGTCCCGGTGCTGCAGCCGGTGAACTCGATCGTGGCTTCGCCCACTTGGCGGATGCTGGTCGGCTCGTTGCGGTCGAAGCGGCCTCCGGTGGTCTCGAACACCGGCACCACCGCGATGCGCGTCGCCGCCGGGTCGATGTTGCCCAGCTGCAGCGTGTACCAGCGGTGGTCGGCCGGGCCGCTGGCGGCGAAGGTGTACCAGGCGCCGAACAGCTGGCGATCCACCGGGTTCAGCTCGAAGAGCAGGCCCTGGCCGGCCGTGGCCGGCTCGAACCACGCGCCGGAATTGAGGAAGCCGCGAGGCGCGTTCGCCACCGGGGCGGTCTCGTCGCAGGACACGTTCGACAGCAGCCGCTGCAAGACCACTTGGCCGCTTCGCGACCCGCCGCCAGCGTTGAACTGGTAGTCGAGTACCGCCTGCGTGCACGAGCTGAAGGTCAGCGTCGCCGTGCCGAGGGACACCGGCGCTCCGGCCGATGCCCCGTTGTCGAACACGTTCGCGTTCGGCCGGCCAATGGTCAGCGGGAACACCCGGCCATCGGCACTGCCGGTGCCTTCGAGCGCGAACCAGTCCTGCTCGGCCACGCCGCCGACGCGGTCGGTGTAGGTGAACCAGCCCGCGAACAGGTAGGGCGCCGCGCCGCCGCGCGCCGCGCTGGTGTACATCTCCACCATCAGGCCCTGGCCGGCGGTGGCCGGCTCGAACCAGGCGCCCGAAAGGTCGAACTGGTTGGCCGTCTGCGGCCGCGTGCTGGCCGCCGTGGTGGATTTGAACTCCGCGCTGACGCCGCCAATCGTCACCGTCGTCGCGGTGCTCACGCTGTTCCGCGCCGCGCTGGCATGGCGCAGGCAGACGGTCTGCCCGTTCGAGATGCTGCCCGCGGCATTCGTGTAGGTGCCGGTGCAGCCCACGGAGTACGTGCCGTCGCTCACGCTCACCGGTGCCGCGCCGGTCAGGCCGCGGATTTCCACGGGCGACGAGGTCACTAGACTCGAGAGCGGGACGCCGGCCTGCGCCGGGAAGGCGAAGGCGTCGGGGATCGTGTCGACCGAACCGGTGGTGGCGCCGCCCGCCGCCGTGGTCGACGTGAAGGGCACGGCCAGCGTGCCGACGCGCAGGGTGCTCGTGGTGTTGGTGCTTCCGGTGCGCGCGCTGGTGTGGCGCACGCAGATCGCGGTGCCGTTGACCAGCGTGCCGGCGGCGGCGGTGAAGCGGCCGTCGCAGCCCAGCGAGTACTCGCCGTTCTCGACGCTCACCGGGGTGGCCGTGTTGATGCCGCCGATGCGGGCGGTGCCGGAGGCGACGGGCACGCCGAAGCCCACGCCGCTGCGGGCCGGCAGCTGGAAGGTGTCCGGCGTCGTGTCGGCCGTCAGCGTGCCGTTGTTGGTGAGGCGGAACGTGATCTCACCCGCCGCGCCCGCGGCGGTGGCGCGGACCACGTAGGCGCCCGGCGTGGTGCGCGCCGTCGCGGTGATGCCGCATTCGCCGTTCGCGTCGGTGGTGCAGCGGCCACTGCTGCCAAGCGTGGCCGACGTCGTGCCCGGCGCCGCGGTGAAGGTGATCGTCTGGTTGGCCACGCTGGCGCCCGCGGCGTTGCGGGCGCGCACGCGCAACGGCTGCGCGAAGGCCTGGTTGCCGTTGGCGCTCTGGCCATCGCCCGAGACGCCCTCAAGCTGCAGCGTCGGCACGGTGAAGGTCTGCAGCGGGCGCGACTTCAGCAGCGGACGCGCCGCGTTCGCCACGTCGAGATAGAACTGCAGGTTGCCGGTGAAATCGGCCGGTAGCGTGAACGCGAGTTCGGTGCTGGCGCTGCCGCCGGGCGGCGGCGACACCTCGGCCGCGGGCGACCACGACGCAGGCGGCAGGAGGGTGCCGGCGCCCATCGGCTCGGCCAGCAGGCGGAAGCGCGTGGCTGCGCCGCATTGCGACGGATCATCGGTATTGCTCACGTCCACGCGCAGGCGCTTGGTCTGCCCGGCCATCGCTCCCGGCGTGAGGTCGGTCACCTGCACCAGCGGCAGCGTTCGGCCGCAGGGATCGAGGTCGATGCGCACGCGCGCCTTCGTCGCATCCGCCGACAGCAGCTGCACGCGGATGCCGCTGCCGGTTTCGTCGTAGCTCGCGCCGACCGCGAGTGACGCGTCATCCCACGTCGTCGTCGCCGGGGTGAGGTCGATCAGCGTGTTGGTGCCGGTGGTGAGCTGCACGCGCGGGCCGACGCGCGATCCGAGCGAGGCGTCGAAGCCGAAGGCGGTGCGGTACTCCACGTACATCCGGCCGCTGCCAAGACGCGGGATGCCCAGTGCCTTCACCTGCGTGGTATTGGTCGCATAGGGGAAGACGTCGTACTCGCCGCTGCGCGTCACGGTCTGCAGGCCCTGCGTGCCGGTGCGCTCCTCGATGTAGTCGAGGTAGGTCTTCGCGCCCGGATGGAAGTGGCCCGAGCTGGCGGCGCCCATCACGTCGAAGGGGCTGCCGTACTCGTTGCGGGTGCAGCTGGCGGTGTCCGTGTACTGGCCGTCGGTGCAGCGCACGGAATTGGCGTGGCCGATGCCGAGCACGTGGCCCACCTCGTGCGCGATCACGCGCAGGCTGTTGTTGCCGTTGAGCCAGAAATTGCCACCACCACCCAGGCCGGCCCAGGCGCAGTCGGCGTTGGACGGGAAAGCGAAGGCGACGATGTTGTAGCCCGAGAGGTCGACACCGGCCGCGCGCGCCGCGGCGACGGCCTCGTTCTCGATGCGCGTGTAGTCGCAGCCGGCCTTCGGGCTGGGCATCGTGTACCAGCCGAACACTTGGAACGTCGTGGTCTGCTTGCCGTGGCTGACCTCGTCGTACCAGCGCGTGTTGGCCTGCATGGCCGTCTCCATCTGCGCCTGCGTCCACGGTGTCCGCGTGTCGTCGCTGAAGTTCACCATCAGCAGGGCGATGCGCGCGCTGGCGTAGCGGTTCGGCGCCTTGGCCACGGCGCGCGGCAGCACCTCGACCGCGTCGAGCGCGAGGAGGGCGTCGTCGATGCGCACCGCGTTCGCGATGCGCACGCGGCGGTTGTTCGGCAGGTCGCGGAGCGCCGTCATGCCGACGAGGTCGTAGCGCTTGCCCGCGACGGTGATCACGTGCTCGTCCCAGCTGCGGCCGCGTTCGAAATCGTCGAAGTGGTAGACCGAGAGCTCGCCCTCGACATCCACGAGGCGGGTTTCGACCGCGTCGCCCACCACCTCGCGTGCGTCCTCGGCCTGGGCGTCGTCCAGCAGCAACGCCGCCGCCTGCGACGGCGTGACCTCGAGGAGACTGCGCAGGGCGCCGAGGCGCTCCGCCGCCGCCGCGCGGGCGGCGTGCTCATCGCCCCGCGCCAGCGCGGCCTTGAGCGCCGCCGTGTCGTCGCGGACCTCGGCAGCCAAGGTGGCGGCCGGTCCGGGCGAGGTCGGTGCGGCATGGACGGTGACGGCGGCGGCGAGCCACAGGGCGAGGGCGGGCCGCAGCGCGGCGGATCGGGAGGCGGGGGCCATGGCGGGGGGTCCGGACAGCAAAGCCGGCAGTGGAACACAGGTTTTGACATTTGGCACGAATCGCGCGCGCGGCGCGACAGAATGTGCTGCCGATCACGTTTGGTTCGCGCCCCGGGCTGTGCGCGATGCTCACGGCCCCGCATCGACACTGAAGCCTCGTTCAATCCGGAACCCTCATGCGTCTGCCCGCCCCCACGCCCCGCTCGATGGCCGCCTTGGCCCTTCTCGTCGCCGCACCCGCGTTTGCCTCGCCGTGGGTCAGCCTGGACGAGGCGCTTCCGCCGGGCCTGCTCGCGGGTCTGTCGATGGATGCCAAGGCGGGCGATGTCGACGGCGACGGCGACACCGACCTCGTGGTCGCGATGGAGTGGGCGCCCGTGCAGGTGCTGGTGAACGACGGCCGCGGCCGCTTCACCGCCGACCCTTCGCGGGTGCCGCAGACCACGCATGACCACGAGGAGGCCGCGCTCGCCGATCTCGACGGCGACGGTGACCTCGACCTCGCCATCGTCAGCGAGGACGACCGCGCCGCCGAGCTCTGGCTCAATGACGGTACCGGCCGCTACACCATCGCTGCCTTCGACGCGGCTTCCGGAAGCGTCGGCAACGGCATCATTGCCATCGATGTCGATTCGGATGGCGACCGCGACCTCATCACTGCCAATGCCGACGGTGATCGCCTGCTGCGCAACGACAGCCGCGCGGGGTTCACGCATGACCGCGACGCGCTGCCGCCGGTCGAAGGCATCTCGCAGGACGTGATCGCCGGTGATGTCGACGGCGATGGCGATGCCGACCTCGTCTTCGGCAAGGAGAACGGTGCGCGCCTGCTGCTCAATGACGGCACCGGCCGCTTCGCGCTCGCGCCTGCGGCGCAGTGGCCCGCACTGGCGGACGAGACGCGCAAGGTGGGCCTCGGCGATGTGGATGCCGATGGTGACCTCGACGTCTACCTCGCCAACACCCGCTTCAGCCGTCCGCAGGCCGACGCGCAGGACCGCCTGCTGCTCAACGATGGCCGCGGCCGATTCAGCGACGTCACCGCCACGCACCTGCCGACCGACACGCAGAACGGCTTCCACGGCGACCTGCACGACCTCGACGCCGACGGCGACCTCGACCTGCTCAGTGCCGACGTGGTGTTCGGCGCGCCGCAGCCCTCGCCGGTGCGTGCGCTGCTCAATGACGGCACGGGGCGTTTCGCAGCGGCCCCCGCCAGCCTGTGGCCGGCGACGATCCGCGGCCCGCTGTTCGACAGCGTGATGCTCGACGTGGACGGCGACGGCCGCGCCGAACTTTTCCTCGCCATGCGCGCCGCGCCGGACGTGTTGCTGGCACGCTGAACCTTCCTGCATTCCGACCCCGAGACCCTCGATGCCCCGATCGTTCTCTGCGCTGGCCCTCGGCCTCGCGCTATGGCTTCCGTCCGGCGTTCGCGCCGAGGCACCGGCCCTCGATGCCGCCTACGTGCCGCCGCGTGGCGAATGGGCCGAATGCCCGCCCCGCGACTGCGGCTTCGATGCGGCGAAGCTCGCCGAGGCCGTGGCGTGGGTGCAGACGCAGGAGAACCCCGCGCCGCGCGACCAGACCGCCGCGTGGGTTCGAAGCTTTGGCCAGCGCGAGCCCTGGTTCGGCGGCATCCTCGGGCCGATGGCGCCGCGCGGGCCGGTCAGTGGCGTGGTGATCCATCGTGGCCGCGTGCTCGCGCAGTTCGGCGAGCCCGATCGCGTCGACATGTCGCACAGCATCACCAAGAGCGCGCTGTCGGCCGTGGTCGGCCTCGCCTGGCAGGACGGCCGCATCGATCCCGACGCGCCGGTGGCGGCGTCGATGCCGCCGGGGGTCGATCTGTTCACCGACCCGAAGAACGCGCCGATCACCTGGGAGCACCTGCTGCGCCAGACCAGCGACTGGCAGGGCACGCTGTGGGGCAAGCCGGACTGGGCCGACCGCCCCGTGGGCGACACCCCCGAGGCCTGGCCGAACGCGCCGCGCGCCGCGCCGGGCGCGGTCTACGAATACAACGACGTGCGCATCAACGTGCTGGCGCTGGCGGCGCTGCACGTGCACCGCGAGCCGCTGCCGGTGGTGTTCCGCGAGCGGATCATGGACCCGATCGGCGCGTCCTCGCGCTGGCGCTGGGAGGGTTACCGGAATTCGTGGATCGCGCTCGACGGCCAGCGGATGCAATCGGTGTCCGGCGGCGGCCACTGGGGCGGCGGGCTGTTCATCGACAGCTGGGACCTCGCGCGCTTCGGCCTGCTCTACCTGCGCGAGGGCCGCTGGGGCGAGCAGCCGCTCATCGACCCGGCCTGGATCGCGCGCTCGCGCACGCCCGGCACCGCGAACCCCGCCTATGGCCACGCGAACTGGTTCCTCAACACCGGGCGCAAAGCCCTCCCCTCGATGCCGGAAAGCACCGTGTACTTCGTCGGCAACGGCATGAATGCCGTGGTCATCGACCGCGAGCACGACCTCGTGGTCGTGGCGCGCTGGATCGACGGCGAGCCCGCCCTCGATGGGTTCCTCAAGCGCCTGCTCGCGGCCCGGGTGGCGGCGCCCTGAGGCCCGGCGGTCGGCCGGGGCCGGCCTCGGCTATACTGCGCGCCTGCCGTGGGTCGCCCGGCAGTCGCAGCACACCACGCGCCCGTAGCTCAGCCGGATAGAGTAGTGGCTTCCGAAGCCATTGGTCGGGGGTTCGAATCCCTCCGGGCGCGCCACTTCCCCTACGCGAACACGAAGGCGTGCATCGACAGCGCGCCGTAGCGGTAGCCGCCGTCCAGCCGCGTCACCGTGGCGACCTCGCCCGCCGCCGCGCGGGCGAAGGGCAGCGGCAGCAGGTGCTCGAGGGTCGGATGCGCGCGGGCGAGGCCCGGCATCGTCATCAGTTGATCGGCGAAGGCCGCCGGGGTCATCCCGCTCGCGAGCGACGCGCTCACGTGTTCGACGAAGGCCTGCGCTTCGGGCGCGGGGCGTTCGCCGGCCGCCATGTCGAGCTCGTACAGGTTGTGCGTGAGGCTGCCCGAGCCCACCACCAGCACGCCGTCCTCGCGCAGCGGGCGCAGGGCCGCGCCGAGCGCCGCCGCGGTGCGCGCATCGAGGTCGGCGGGCATCGAGAGCTGCACCATCGGCACGTCGGCGTCCGGGTACAGGTGACGCATCGGCACCCACGCGCCGTGGTCGTAGCCGCGCTGCGGGTCGAGGTGCGCACTCACGCCGTGATCCGCCAGCCGCGCCTGCACGCGCGCGGCCAGGGCGGGGTCGCCCGCGGCGGGGTACTGCAGGGTGTAGAGCGGTGCGGGGAAGCCGCCGAAATCGTGGATCGTGCGGGGCCGCTCGTGCGCCGTCAGCGCGAGGCCGCGCGTCATCCAATGCGGCGAGAGCAGCAGCACCGCGCGGGGGCGGGGCAGGGCGTGGGCGAAGGCGCGCAGCGCCGCGCCGGCGGCGCCGGGCTCCAGCGCGAAGGTCGGTGCGCCGTGCGAAACGAAGAGCGTGGGGAGGGTCGTGGCCATGCCCGCAGCCTCCTCGCTGGCCTTGGCGACGGCGAGAGGCGTCGGGCAACGCAGCGTTGCGGGCTGGGGCGTCGAGGCCGCCCCTAAGGCAGCCTCGGCCGTGTCGCGCTTACTCGGTGATGGTGAAGCTGCCGGTCTCGCAGAGGTTCTCGGCGTCCACCGTCGTCTCGCTGCCGTCGTCGAAGACGAACTTCATGTCGTACTCGCACTGCGTGCGGCCGTCGGCGATGGTGATGTTCACGCTGTCGCCGGCGCCGAGCACGTCGGTGCCGAGGATGTCGTCTTCCCAGTCGTCGACGTCGGACGGCGACGCGTAGAACTCCATGATCGTGCCGGACGTCGCATTGGTCAGCTCGAACTCGAGGTCTTCGGCAGCCGCGCTGCCGGCAAAAGCAAGGCCGAGCAGGGCGATCAGCAGGGAAGCGGGGCGGGCGTGGCGCATCGTGGGGTCTCCATGGGCCGCGGGCGTGCGGGCGGACGCACCCTAGCAGGGGGGCAGCCGCCCTCCACGCCGCGCGACGGTGAATTCCGGTCATCAGGCCGAGGAGGTGCGGGTTCAGCCGTTGGCGATCACATCGGGCGACGCGCTGGTTCGATGCGCCAGCCGGTAAAGGACGGGCAGCACAAAGAGGGTGAGCAGCGTCGAGGACAAAACGCCGCCGATCACCACGGTGGCCAGAGGGCGCTGCACTTCCGCTCCGGCACCCACGGCCAAAGCCATGGGGACGAACCCGAGACTCGCCACCAGCGCGGTCATCAGCACCGGGCGGAACCGCGTCAATGCCCCCTCTCGAACCGCTTCGTCGAGCCCCATGCCGTCCAGTCGAAGCTGGCGGATGAAGCTCAGCATGACGATGCCATTGAGCACCGCGATGCCGCTGAGGGCGATGAAGCCCACTCCGGCGGAGATCGACAGTGGCAAGTCGCGGAGCAGCAAGGCAGCGACACCACCCGTGAGGGCGAGGGGCACGCCGGAGAACACCACCAGCGCATCGCGCCCTGATCCAAAAGCCAGGAACAGCAAGCCAAGGATCAGCAGCAGCGTCATGGGCACCACGATCGACAATCGCTGCGTGGCCGAGATCAGCTGCTCGAAGGTGCCGCCGTACTCCACCCAGTAGCCCGGTGGCACCTCCACCTCGGCGGCGATGCGCTGCTGCACGTCCGAGACGAAGGAGCCGAGGTCCCGCCCGCGGACGTTGGCCGTCACCACCACGCGACGCTTGCCGTTCTCGCGATTGATCTGGTTCGGACCTTCCTCGATGCCGATCCGGGCGAGTTCGCGAAGCGGCACCGTACGCACGGTGTCGGCACGTTCGACGGGCAGCGGAACGGGCAGATCGCCGAGCCGGTCGGCGTCGTTTCGCAGGCCATCGGCAAGGCGCACCACGATCGGCGCCCGGCGGTCGCCCTCGTAGAGCATCCCTGCTTCGGTGCCACCGATGGCGGTGGCGACGACCTGCTGCACGTCATCGATGGACAGCCCCAAGCGGGCGATGGCGTCGCGATCGGGATCCACGACCAGCATCGGCAGGCCGGTCGTCTGCTCGACCCGGACATCCGCCGCGCCATCGACGCCCGCCATGGCCGATTCGATCCCTTGCGCGGTGGTCATCAACACGTCGAGGTCGTCGCCGTAGACCTTCACCGCCACGTCGGAGCGCACGCCCGAGATCAGCTCGTTGAAGCGCATCTGGATCGGCTGGGTGAACTCGTAGTTGTTGCCGGGCACCTTCGCCACCAGGGCCTCCAGCTCCTCCACCAGTTCGGCCTTGGACTTACCCGGATCCGGCCAGTCGGACCGCGGCTTCAGGATCACGAATGTGTCCGCCACCGAGGGCGGCATCGGATCCGTGGCGACTTCCGCGGTACCAATCTTGCTGAACACCCGCTCGACCTCCGGGAGCGTCAGGATCTCCTGCTCCAGGACCTTCTGCATGGCGACGGACTGCGTGATCGACGTGCCCGGGATGCGCATGGCGTGGAGCGCCACGTCGCCCTCATCCAGGCTTGGGATGAACTCCGTGCCCATCCGCGTCGCGGCAAGCCCCGCGCCGGCCACGAGGACGAGCGCCGCCAGCACCACCCGCCAGCGCCACGCCAACACGCGATCGAGCGCTGGGGCGTAGCCGCGCTTCAGCCACAGGACGATGCGGTTCTCTTTTTCCTCGACTCGGCCGCCCAGCCCCACCGCGACCATCGCCGGTACGAAGGTCAGCGAGAGCAGCATGGCCGCCGTCAGCGCGAACACCACCGTAAACGCCATCGGGTGGAACATTTTTCCTTCGACGCCATCGAGCGCGAAGATGGGCAGGTACACCGCGGTGATGATGCCGACGCCGAACAGACTGGGGCGGATCACTTCCGCGGTGGCGGAGGCGGCCAGTTCGTCGCGCTCCTCACGCGTGAGCAAGCGGCCCAGGCGATGCTGCATTTCCCCGAAGCGGCGGATGCAGTTCTCCATGATGATCACGGCGCCGTCGACGATCAGTCCGAAGTCGAGCGCGCCGAGGCTCATCAGGTTGCCGGAGACGCCGCCCTTCAGCATGCCGGTGGCCGTCAACATCATCGTGAGCGGGATGACCGCCGCCGTGATCAGGGCGGCGCGCAGGTTTCCAAGCAGCAGGAACAGCACCACCACGACGAGCAGCGCGCCTTCCGCCAGCGACTTGGCGACCGTGCCGATGGTGCGGTTCACCAGCGCCGTGCGGTCATACACCGTCCGCAGGATCACGCCCTCGGGCAGCGTGGTCCGGATGGCGGCGATGCGGGCATCCACTGCCTGCGCCACCTCGCGGCTGTTCGCCCCGACCAGCATGAACACCGTGCCGAGGACGACCTCCTCGCCGTTCTCCGTGGCCGCACCGGTCCGGAGTTCCTTGCCCTCCTGGATCGTCGCGACGTCACCAACGCGGATCACCCGCGTCCCGCGGCTGGCCACCACGACCGAGGCGATCGCCGAGGCGTCGCCCAACTGGCCGGGAACCCGCACCAGCACCTGCTCGCCCCGCTTCTCGATGTAGCCGGCACCGACGTTGGCGTTGTTGCGCGCCAAGGCGTCGACCAGATCATCGAGACTCAGGTTCAGCGCCACCAAACGCGCGAGGTCCGGAGCGACCTGCACTTCGCGGGCATAGCCGCCGATGGTGTTGACCTCGACCACGCCCGGCACGGTGCGCAGCTGCGGCTTCACGACCCAGTCCTGCAGGGTGCGCAGGTCGGTGGGCGTCCACGGTTGGCCATCCTCCCGCGTCCGGCTTGGGTCGGCCTCGACGGTGTACATGTAGATCTCACCCAAGCCCGTCGAGATCGGCCCCATGGCCGGCTCCACGCCGGTGGGTAGCTGCCCACGGACCTGCTGCAGTCGCTCGGCGATTTGCTGACGCGCCCAGTAGATGTCGGTGCCGTCCTGGAACACGACCGTCACCTGCGAGAGGCCGTAACGCGACAGCGATCGGGTGTAGTCGAGCTTCGGAATCCCAGCCAGTGCGGTTTCCACCGGGAAGGTCACGCGCTGCTCGGCCTCGAGCGGCGAGTAGCCCGGGGCCTCGGTGTTGACCTGCACTTGGACGTTGGTGATGTCCGGCACCGCATCAATTGGAAGCCGGAACAGATTGAAGGCGCCCCATGCCCCAAGGGCCAGGACGAGGATCAGCATCAGCCCGCGATGCCGGATGGCGTATCGGATAAAGGACTCGATCATGGCCGGCTTCAGTGCTCGTGGGCCGCGCCGGCCTTGGCGATGTCCGCCTTGACCAGGAAGCTCTGCGCGACCACGACGGCATCGCCGGGCTTCACCCCGTCGTTGATCGCCACGAAGGCCGTGTCCCGCACTCCGAGGGCCACTGGCGTCGCGGTGTAGGTGTCTCCCTCGCGAACGAACACCACGTCACGCCCGTCCATGCGCTGCAGCGCATCGAGCGGCACACGAACCGCGGCCTCCGTCGTGCCAGTCGTGACGTCGGCCTGCACGGCCATGCCCGGCCGCCACAGGCCATCGGCGTTGTCGAGCACCGCGCGGGCGGTCAGGCTCTGACTGTCGGCATCCGTGGCCGGGAGCAGTTGTCCAATGGTGGCGGTCGCCACGACGCCATCGGCGAGGCGCTCGACGCGAACGCCAGCACCGACGCGCACACGCTGGGCGTCTCGCCCGAAGACGTGGAGATCGACCCAGACCTTCGAGAGATCGGCCACTTCGAACAGAGGCGACTCGCCGGCGAATCCCCCAAGCTCGGCATCGCGCGTCATCACCACACCGGCCAACGGTGTCGTGATCGCATAGGTCGACAGGCTGGCGTTGCTCTCCACCGTGGCCAGTCGCTGCCCGGCGCGAACCGTGTCGCCCACCTGCACCGCCACGTCGCGGATCGCACCCGGGAAACGCGCAGCAACCCGCGCAATCGCGCCCTGACGCGCTTCAATCACGCCCGGCAGGCGGACGGCCTGCTGGATTTCTCCGGGACCCACCGCAGCAACGACGATGCCCGATCGCGCAGCCGTCTCCGCGGGGATGGTCGTCGCGTCCGCCTCGGACTCGTCGTGACTATGGCCGTCGTCGTCGTCGCCGTGGTCATGGTCGGACGATTCAGCGGCACTGTCGTGCGCATGCCCGTCGTCGGCGTCGTGGGCGCCCTTCGCGCAAGCCGTCAGGGCGAGAGCGAGGGCGGCGACGAGCAGCACGAGAGGAAAACGGTGACGGTTCATTCGGACACTCCTTTGCGCTCGTCATTCGTCGACCAGCGGTCGGCGGTGAGGCGCTGCAGTTCGATCAGGGCGCGCTGCGTGGCCACGCGGGCCTCCAGCAACGCGAGGTTCGAGGCGGTGATTTCGGTCTGGACCGCGGCCCACTCGAGGTAGCTCAGGGCACCGGCGCGGTAGGCGCGCTCGGACTGCGCGGCGGCACGCTGCAGGCGCGGCAGCACATCGGTCCGCAGGCGATCGACCTGGAGCGCGCCGGTCTGGATTTGCGACCAGGCATCGATGGCCACGGCCTCGAGCTGCAGGGCGGCCGATTCGCGGGACATCGCGAGGGATTCCTGCTCCGCACGTGCCGCGGCGATGGCCGGTTCGGCGCGTCGACGCGCCCCCAAGGGCAGGCTGAAGCCCGCCACGAGCCCCACGTCGCGGCCGTCCTGCAGTCGGCGTGCGCCAATACTCCACCGCGCATCGGGACGGG
>JAIXTZ010000234.1 GCA_027483745.1 Lysobacteraceae bacterium | reverse complement strand
GCGGGCACGATCTTGTGCTCGCCGCCCTTGGCCGTGTGCTCCATCAGCACGACCACGCGCTTGACGCCGGCCACCAGGTCCATCGCGCCGCCCATGCCCTTCACCATCTTGCCGGGCACCATCCAGTTCGCGAGGTCGCCTTTGTCGGTGACCTGCATGGCGCCGAGGATGGCGAGGTCGATGTGGCCGCCGCGGATCATCGCGAAGCTGTCGTGGCTGCCGAAGAAGCTGGCGCCGGCGCGCGCCGTCACCGTCTGCTTGCCGGCGTTGATCAGGTCGGCGTCCACTTCGGCTTCCGTCGGGAAGGGGCCGATGCCGAGCAGGCCGTTCTCGCTCTGCAGCCACACGTCCATGCCGTCAGGGATGTGGTTGGCCACCAGCGTCGGCAGGCCGATGCCCAGGTTCACGTAGGCGCCGTCGGTCAGTTCGCGGGCGGCGCGCTGCGCCATCTCGTCGCGGGTCCAGGGCATGTCACTTCACTCCTTCGCGGGTGGTGCGCTGCTCGATGCGCTTCTCGGGCGTGGGGTTGACCACGATGCGGTCGACGTAGATGCCCGGCAGGTGCACGTGGTCGGGGTCGATCGCGCCGACCTCGACCAGCTCTTCCACTTCCGCCACGCAGACCTTGCCGGCCATCGCGCAAGCGGGATTGAAGTTGCGCGAGGTCTTGCGGAACACGAGGTTGCCGGCGGTATCGGCCTTCCACGCCTTCACCAGCGAAACGTCGGCGTGCAGCGCCGTTTCCATCACGTACCAGTGCTCGCCGAACTGCCGCGTTTCCTTGCCCTCGGCGACGATCGTGCCGTAGCCGGTGCGCACGTAGAACGCGGGGATGCCGGCACCGCCCGCGCGCAGGCGCTCGGCCAGCGTGCCCTGCGGATTGAACTCGAGCTCGAGTTCACCGGCGAGGTACTGCCGCTCGAACTCCTTGTTCTCGCCCACGTAGCTCGAAATCATCTTGCGGATCTGCCGCGTGGCGAGCAGCTGGCCCAAGCCGAAACCGTCGACGCCGGCGTTGTTCGAGATCGCGGTGAGGTTCTTGGCGCCCGAATCACGCAGGGCGGCGATGAGGGCCTCGGGGATGCCGCACAGGCCGAAACCGCCGACCGCGAAGGTCTGGCCATCGGCGACCAGGCCGGCGAGGGCCTCGGCGGCGGAACCGTAGAGTTTGCTTCGACGCGGGGTCTGCGACGGATTCGGGGGCGTCATGGCATCGGCCTGTTGAAACGGTGGGGGCATGATACCGGCGCGGCCTCACGTCGAGGACGCCCGTGGACTGGACGTTCGGGCTAGCGCTCTGCAGGCGGCCGGCTCAATGCGGCGTGCGGGGGGGCGAAGCGAGCGCGAACGGCGTCGTCGTCAGGCAAAGGTTCGGGTTGTACGCGCGGTCGTCCGCGAGGCGCGTGCCCCAACGCTTCAGCATGAAGTCGACCTCGGCCTTGAAGCGCGCCTGCTTTTCCGGCGTGTCCTCCTTGCCACGGGACGCCGACTCGTGGTGGTAAAGCTCGGCATGCGGTGTCCATAGGTTGGCATGCCCCGCCGCATCGAGGCGGAGGCAGAAATCGATGTCGTTGAACGCGACGGCAAGCTGATCGTCGAGGCCGCCGACCTCGTCCCACAGCGCGCGGCGCACGACCAGGCACGCCGCGGTGACGGCGCTCAGGCGCTGCACGAGGCGTGCGCGCCCCATGTGACCGCCGGTGCCGCGCGGCCAACCGGCGTACAGGTGGCCGGCCACGCCGGAGAACCCCAGCAGCACGCCCGCGTGCTGGATGCTGTCGTCGGGGTAATACAGCATCGCGCCCACCGCACCGACGCCGGGCCGCAGCGCCTGCGCCACCATCTCCTCGAGCCAGCCGGGCGTGATCACCTCGATGTCGTTGTTCAACAGGCACAGCACCTCGCCGGTGGCGTGGCCCACGGCGAAGTTGTTGATCGCCGAGTAGTTGAACGGGTGCGGGTAGCGCAGCACGGTCACGCGGGGCTCTGAAGCCAGCGACTCGAAGTACGCCAGCGTCTCGGGCTCGACGCTGTGGTTGTCGACGACGAGGATCTCGAAGTCCGGATAGGTCGAACGCCGCAGCACGCTGTCCACGCACTGGCGCAGCAAGTCGACACGGTCGCGGGTCGGAACGACGAGGCTCACCCGCGGCGCCGGCGACGGCAGCGGTCGGCGCACGGCCAGATGGCCGCCGGCAAGCACCTGCACCTCCGCTTCGATGCCGGTGCGCGCGAGGTGGTCGGCGACCGCGCGGCGGCCGGCGTCGACCACGTACGACTTCTCGGAAACGGCCAAGGCCGTCGAGCCTTCGATCGAACGCCAGTGGTAGAGCACGTGGGGCACGTGGACGACGTTCGCGGGGCCGCAGCGCTCGATGCAGCGCAGCGCGAGGTCCCAGTCCTGCGAGCCTTCGTAGCCCTTGCGGAAGCCCCCCACCGCGCGCATCAGGTCGGTGCGGTAGACGCCGAGGTGGGACACGCAGTTCTGCCCGAGCAGCAGGTCGGGATCGAAGCGCGGCTTGAAATACGGCTCGTAGCGCCGGCCGTTCTCGTCGATCTTGTCCTCGTCGGAATACAGCACGCCCGCCGAAGGATGGCGAGCGATCGCCTCGGCCACGTGCAGCAGGGCATCCGGATGCAGCTCATCGTCGTGGTCCAGCAGGGCCACGAACTCGCCATCGACCAGCGCAAGCGCGCTGTTCGATGCCTCGGAAATGTGGCCGTTCTCGGCGCGACGAAACACGCGGATGCGCGGGTCGGATGCGGCGACTTCGGCAAGCACCCGGGCCACGTGCGGTGCCGGCGACGCGTCGTCGGCGATGCACAGCTGCCAATGCGGATAGGACTGCGCCCGCACGCTGTCGATCGCCCGACGCAACCAGCGCTCCGGCGGGTTGTACACCGGCATCAGCACGGCGATCAGCGGCCGGGACGCCACGCGCGCGACGCGCTGCGCAGCCTCGCCCGCCGGCAGCGGGGCGGCAAAGCGCTGGCACCAGGCGGTGTAGTCGTCCTGCCCGTCCGTCTGCAGAGCGGCATAGCCGCGCAGCAGGCGCTCGCCGGCGACGCTGACCCGGCCCCGGGCCACGTCGCGCGCGGTTGCCATGGCGAGTTGCCAGGCCATGCCGCGCCCGCCAGCGGGCGAACGTGCGATGTCGCGCAGCATGCCGAGCATTGCCGCCGGACGGTGGCGACGGCGCAGGCTGAAACCGGAGGCTTCGAAGCGCGCCTCCACCGCGGTGGGGTCGAGCCGCAGCGCGCGGACCGCGTACTTGAAGCGGACCAGCACGTCGATCCAGCCGTCGGCGTCCGGCGACCCCAGCGGGATGCGCTCCAATTCGGTCATCCCGCCGCCGTAGTCGGGATACAGGCAGGGCGCCAGGATCGCGCCCTCGCGCGCCACCAGCCGCAGCCGCAGCCGGTACCAGCCGCCGGCGCAGGCGAAAACCCGGCCGTTGCGGACGACGAGGAATTGCGGGTCGGCGCTTTCGGACGCCCACAGGCCATCGTGCCCCTCCACCGCCGTCAAGTTCGCCAGCGGCTGCAGCATCGGCCTCACGGCATGCCCTCGGGGGTCTCCGCCTCGCCGCGCCAGCGCCGCCACCAGTAGCGGAAGGTCCGGCGCCGCGTCCAGCCGAGGATTTCCGCGGACTGGCGCGCCGACCACGCCAGGCCCTCGGTGAGCGCGTCGACACGCGCCTCGAGGACACGCAGGCGGGCAGCACCGATGGCTTCCTGATCGACGAGCGACCAGAGCAATTCAGGCAATCCGCGGCAACGCAGGTCGAACCCCACCGGCACGGTGGTGCCCATGGGTGCCGCCGTCCCGAGATCGATCTCGATCCACGGATCATCATCCGTGGCGACCAGCATCAGGCCGCCCGCGATCGGACGCATCACGCCATTACTGGCGACGACGGCCGCCGACGGGTCCGCCACGGGGATTCCCCCGACGGTGAGCCTGGTGATCTCGAACACACCGGCCCGGTCATCCGGGTCGAGGCGCAGACGATCGATGCGCGCGCCCGGGCCACCGGCCGGCGCGACGAAGCCGCCATCGGCCTGCGCACGGGCCGCGCAGGAGCGGTCTTCCGAATGCGCGGCGTCGAGGGAACGCCAATACACTCGCGGGCTCGGCGACCGCGACGGCCCCTTGCCCCAGGCGTCCGCCAGGGCAAGGCCGTTGCGGACCTCGCGCAGCAGACGCAGTTCATCGTCGCGGCCGCGGCGCTCGCGCTCGCGGGCATCGACCAGCGCAGCGCGCACGCCCTCGGCGTCCTCGCGCCAGCGGGTGCGGAAAACGTCGAACGCCGCAGTGATCGCCGCGCCGTCGCCCGCCGTACCCCGGCAACCCTTTGCGAAGGCATACACGCGTTCGGCGAAGCTCTCGCCGTGCCCGCCCTCGGCGCGCTGCCGACGCAGTCGAGCCTCCACGCCCGTGCCGCGGGCGGCGTCGATACGCAGGGCGTCGCGAAGTCCCAGCACCTCGAGCGCCGTGTCGAGCGTGGCTTCGGGCGCACGCACCAGATCCTCGAAATCGATGAAGACGCGAGCCGCGCCGCGGGTGGCATGCTCCGCCTCCAACAGATGCTCCAACCACAGCTGGGCCGCGCGATAGGCCGACATGCCGTCGCGGGCCTGCAGGGAGGCCGCGACCTCGCGTGGATCACGCAGCACGATCAGGTAGGCGGGTCGCAAACCGGCCTCGTCCATGGCCTGCGACCATTCCGGCACGAGGCGGCAGGCGCGCGGGTCCTTGACGACCGCGGGCGTCGACCGATCGCCGAATTCGCTGAGCACGTCGACCAGCGCCGACTGCGCCGCGAGGGCCACGAGAGGACGCGGCAGCGGGCCGGGTTCGTCCCAAGCGAAACCGGCGGAGGCCAGCAGCGCGTCGCTCGCCGCCACCAGGCGCGCGTCCTCGAAATAGCCGTTGGCGTTGTCCGACGTCGAAGGCAGCAGGGCGTTGCCGGCATCCGCGCCGCGCGCGACCAAGGCGCCGGCCACCGCCGAGGTGCCGCTCCGATGCATGCCCAGGACCACCAGGGCCGTGGGACGTTCCGTCGTGTTCATGGTGCAGCTCCGATGGCGTACTCGCAGGAAGGCTCGAGCGCGAGGTCGAAGAAACCCGAGCGACGCGTGGGCGACCCGGCGGCTTCGATCCGGAACGCCAGCGCGTCGACAATGCGATGGAGGTAGGTTTCGCCCTCGCCGTCCAGCCAGCCGACGCAGCCGGCGTTGAGGAAATAGGTGCCGGGCAGCAGCGAGGCGCGGAACGGGAAGGCCACGTCGACCACGCTGCCCGCCGGCATCGCCTCGATGCCCTCCCCATGGGCGTGGGAATCGACCCCGCAAAGCTCAACGCCGCTGGTGGACTTGATCAGCATGCCGAAGTGGACGAAGCGCGCGGCCTGGTCGAAACGGACGCGGAAACGATAGCGGTAGCACTCGCCCGGGGCGAGCACGTTCACGGGACGGCCCTCGGCATCGACCAGCTCGGGGGATTCGATGCGGGCGCCACGCGATTCGTAGTGCACCGTGCTTTCCGGCACGAGGCCGGGATCGAAGCGCGCGCTGTCCACGGGGCTGCGCACGTCGTCCGGCGCCGTGGGGGCCTCGTCGAGACGCCCCGCGCGCAACTCGGCCAGCAGGGCGGCGCGACGCTCCGGGGCGCCGTACAGCACCTTCTGGTACGCGGCGACGACGGCCTTGGGCGCGCCGACGGCGAGGACCTCGCCGGCATCGAGGAGCACGGCCCGATCGCAGAGCTGCACCACCGCGGCGGTGGCGTGGGACACGAACAGGATCGCGGCGCCACGCGACTTCATCTGTTCGATGCGAGCGAAGCACTTCCGTTGAAACGCCTCGTCACCGACGGCCAGCGCTTCGTCCACCACCAGCAGGTCAGGCTCCACCGCGACGGCCACCGCGAACGCCAAGCGCACGAACATGCCGCTGGAATAGGTGCGCACGGGCTCATCGAGGTAGTCGCCGATGTCGGCAAAATCGACGATGGCCTGGAAATGGCGCTCGGTCTCGGCGCGGCTGAGGCCGAGCATCGAGGCGTTGAGGTAGACGTTCTCGCGGCCGCTGAATTCCGGATTGAAGCCGGCACCGAGCTCAAGCAGGGCGGCGACGCGGCCCCGCACCTCGACGCTCCCCTCGGTGGGCTCCAGCGTGCCGCAGACCATCTGCAGGAAGGTGGACTTGCCCGAGCCGTTGCGCCCGAGCAGGCCGACGGTCTCGCCGGGCCGCACCTCGAGGTCGACGCCACGCAGGGCCCAATGCGCCTGCGAACGACGCGGGCCGCCCAGCAACGCGAGGAGGCGCCGCGAGGGACTGGCGAAGCGCTCATAGCGCTTGCCCAGCCCGCGGACGCGGACCACGGGCTCAGAGGACATCGGCGAACCCCCGGCGCAGGCGCAGGAACAGCGCCGCGCCCGTGATCGCCACGACGAGGCCGACGGCGCCCTGCACCGCCAGCGCCGACCAGTCGGGCATCGTGCCGGCAAGGGCCACGGCGCGTGCGGCATCGACGACCGGCGTCAGCGGATTGCCCTCGAAGACGAAGCGCCAGGCCTCCGGCACGGCGTCGGGCGGGACGATCACCGAGGAAAGGAACATCGTCGCGGTGACCAGCGGCGGCACCACGTACTGCACGTCACGGACGTAGACGCTCAACGACGCGAGCGCCCAGACGAGGCCGAGGCACAGCAGCACCATGGGCAGCAGCACGACGGGCAGCAGCAGCAAGGTGGGCGGCGGCGTGCGCCCCACGAGGAGCAGCATGCCGGCCAGCACCAGCGCGTTGGCGAGGAAGTGGAACACCGACGAGGCCAGCACCGGCCAGGCCAGCAGCTCGACCGGGAAAACCACCTTCTTGACGTAACTGGCGTTCGCGGTGATGAGCGTGCAGGCCTTTCCGAGGCATTCGGCAAGCACGCCATGCACCATCAGTCCGACGAACAGGATGATGGCGAAGCCCGCCGTGCCTTCGGCGCCGGGCCAGCGCGAGCCCAGGACTTCGCCGAAGGCCAACGTCAGCACCCCCAGCATCAGGAAAGGCTGCAGCAGCGCCCACAGCACGCCGAACGAGGCCCCACGATAGCGCCCCACGATCTCGCGCTTGCTGAGCTCCCACGCCAGGGAGCGCTCCCGCGCCCCAAGGGGCAACAGCGAGGCCGCGGCCCTGCTCACCCGAGCGCCCGCTCCAGCTCGGCACGCAGGTCCGCGAGGTCTTCCACGCCGACCGACAGGCGCACGAGGTTGTCGGTGACGCCGAGCTTGGCTCGACGCTCTTCCGGCACCGAGGCATGCGTCATGACCGCCGGATGGTTGGCGAGGCTCTCGACACCGCCGAGGCTCTCGGCGCAGGCGAACAGCTCGGTGCGCTCCATGAAGCGCTTGGCCGCGTCGAAGCCACCCTTCAGCCACACGCTGACCATGCCGCCCGGGCCCTTCATCTGCCGCTGCGCGAGGGCGTACTGCGGGTGCGCCTTCAGGCCCGGATAGGCCACGCGCTCGACCGCCGGGTGGTGCTCGAGAAATTCCGCGATCGCCTGCGCGTTCTCGCAGTGCGCCTTCATGCGCAGATGCAGGGTCTTCAAGCCCCGCAGCGCCAGAAAGCTGTCGAACGGGCCCTGCACGCCGCCGACGGCGTTCTGCAGGAACGTCATCTGCTCGGCGAGGTCGGTGCGCTCGCCGACAATGGCGAGACCACCGACGATGTCGCTGTGGCCGTTGATGTATTTCGTCGCCGAGTGCATGACGATATCGGCGCCGAGCTCGATCGGGCGCTGCAGCGCCGGCGAGCAGAAGGTGTTGTCGACCACCACGATCAGGCCGCGCTTCTTCGCGCGCTCGGCCACCGCGGCGATGTCGACCAGCTTCAGCGTCGGGTTGGTGGGCGTTTCGATCCACACCATCCGCGTGTTCGGGCGGATCGCCGCTTCGAAAGCCTCGAGGTCGGACAAGTCGACCCACGAGAAGTCGAGGCCCGCACTGCGACGGCGCACGCGCTCGAACAGGCGGTAGGTGCCGCCGTAGACGTCGTCCATCGCCACCACGTGGCTGCCGGAATCGAGCAACTCGAGGATGGTCGAGGTGGCCGCGAGGCCCGACGCGAAGGCGTAGCCGTTCTTGCCGCCTTCGAGAGCCGCGACGCAGCGCTCGTAGGCGAAGCGCGTCGGGTTGTGGCTGCGCGAGTACTCGTAGCCCTGGTGCACGCCGGGGCTTTCCTGCACGTAGGTCGAGGTAGCGTAGATCGGCACCATCACCGCGCCCGTGCTCGGGTCGGGGCTCTGGCCGGCGTGGATGGCTTTCGTGCCGAAGCCGTGGTTCGGATTGTTCATGGAGACTCCAGTCGGAAGGCGACCATCTGCTGGGCGCGGGGATGCCCCCACTCGCCGATATCCTCGGCCTCAAGGCCGCAGGCCCGACCCATCGCCCGCATCTCGTCGAAGGCGTAGTGGAAGGGATCGTGGTCGAAATGGGACACGATGCCGCCGGGACGGTGCTCCAGCGGATCGAGGTGCACGGCGGAAGGGGCACGGAAATACGACGCGTAGAAGCACCCGCCCGGAGCCAGCTGGTCCGCGACACGGCGCAGGCAGCGCAGGATGGCGTTCATCGGCAGATGGGTGAACACCGACAAGGCAAGGCCGGCATCGAAGCGCACGCCGAAGCGATCAAGGCGGAAACCGTCATCAGCGAGCAGGTGGACGTCGCGCTCCGCGAGCCCCGCGGCCATCAATTCGGCCCGGCCGGCCTCCAACAGCGAGGCATTCACGTCGAGACCGAAGTAGTGGCCAGGCTGCAGGTAGCGCACGAAATGCACGCCACCCCGCAGCGCGCCACAACCGACGTCGACCAGGCGGTGCTCGGGGCGAAGGCCGCGGTCGCGCAGGAAGGCGAACTGCAGCGCTCCGATCTCCTCCCACAGCCCTCCCACGAAGGCCCGGTGCTCGCCCCGGGCGATCTGCTCCGGCGACAGCTGCCGCCCATAGGCGTTCATGTCGGTGCCGACCTGCACGCCCACCTCACTGCACCTTGCGGCGCAGGTAGTTCAGGAAATCGATGCGGGTGATCAGGCCGAGGAACTTCGGCCCATCCATCACGATGGCCACGTGGCCACGCTCGAACACGCCCATCAGGCTGTTGATCGGCGAGCGCATGTCGACCAGCTCGAGCTTGGTGACCATCGCGGTAGAGACCGGATCGCGGAAGCGCGCCTCGTCGGCGTGCACGTGCATCAGCACATCGCTCTCGTCGAGGATGCCGACGATCCGCTCGTTCTCGATCACCGGCAGCTGCGAGACGTCGTACAGCTTCATGCGCTGGTAGGCGACGGTCAGGAGGTCGTTCGGGCTGACCACGATGGTGTCGCGCGCCGCGTAGGGGCGCAGGATCAGGTCGCGCAGGTCGCCGTGCTGCGGGCGGTCGAGGAAGCCCTGGTCCAGCATCCAGTAATCGTTGTACATCTTCGACAGGTACTTGTTGCCCGTGTCGCAGACGAACACGACCACCTTCTTCGGCGTGGTCTGCTCGCGGCAGTAGCGCAGCGCGGCGGCCAACAAGGTCCCGGAAGAAGAACCGCCCAGCACGCCCTCCTTCGCCAGCAGCTCGCGCCCGGCGAGCATGCTGTCCTTGTCGGAGACCGCGTAGGCCTTCTTGACGCGGGTGAAGTCGGAGATGTCCGGCAGGAAATCCTCGCCGATGCCTTCCACCAGCCAGCTGCCCGACTTGGTGTCGAGGATGCCCTCGTTGATGTACTTCGTGAGGATGGAGCCGACCGGGTCGGCCAGCACCAGCTCGACGTGCGGCGCGGTCTTGGCGAAGTAGCGCGACAGGCCGGTCATGGTGCCCGAGCTGCCGCAGCCGAAGACGATGGCGTCCATCCCGCCCACGTCCTGCATCTGTTCCCAGATCTCGGGGCCGGTGACCGTCTCGTGCGTGAGCGGGTTGTCCGGGTTGCCGAACTGGTTGATGAAGTAGGCGCCGGGCGTCTCGGCGGCGATGCGCGCGGCGAGGTCCTGGTAGTAGTCGGGATGGCCCTTGGCCACGTCGGAGCGCGTCAGGATCACCTCGGCGCCCATGGCCTTGAGGTTGAAGATCTTCTCGCGGCTCATCTTGTCGGGCACCACCAGCACGAGGCGGTAGCCCTTCTGCTGCGCGGCCAACGCCAGCCCGATGCCGGTGTTGCCGGCGGTGCCTTCCACGAGGGTGGCACCGGGCTGGATCTTCCCGGCCTTCTCGGCCGCCTCGATCATCGTCACGCCGATGCGGTCTTTGATGGAGCCGCCCGGGTTCATGCACTCAAGCTTCAGGTAGAGCTCGCACAGGCCGGTGTCCAGCTTGCGAGCCTTGACGATGGGCGTGCGGCCGACGAGTTCGAGGACGCTCTGGTGGACGGGCATGGCGACGGGCGTTCGAAAGGGTGGCGGATTGTACCAGCCGGCCAAGTTCGCCCCTGCAGGCACGCGGCCGCCAGCGCACCCGTGGAAGGAAGCACGAGAGTCGGTTCACGTCGCCCCATGCCGCCCGCGGGCGGAAAGCCGCCGCAGCCGCAGGCGCGTCAGCGGGAGGACGCTGAGCGAGAAGAAGATGACGGCGTCATGCACCACGTTGGACACTATTGCTTGCCCGTCTTCCGAAAATGAGCCCGATGACAGTGACGTCCCCAGCCCCGATCGCCCTCTCCCGAGCCCTCGAATCGATCCAGCGCGGGGATCTTCAGCAAGCGGTGAAGCTTGCGCAGGACTGCCTTGCCGCAACGGGCGACCCGCGCGCCGCGGGCATGCTTGGTGCCCTGATGACCGACACCGGGCGTCCCGACCAAGCCATCCCGCTGCTGGCGCCGCTCGCCGATTCCGATCCGCTCGCCCGCATGAACCTCGGCGTGGCGCATTACGCGCTCGGACAGCACGAGGACGCCATGAGAGCGTTCAGTGCGGCGCTGGCCGCCCATCCCGACTGGGTCGATGCCCGCAACAGCCTAGGCAGCGTGCTCGTTGAGCTCGGGTTTCCTTACGCGGCGGTCGACGTTCTGCGCGAGGCACTGCATCGGCCCGGCCTGACGCCCGTCCTCTTCAGCAACCTGCTGCTGGCGATGCAGTACCTGCCAGAGGTCGATCGCGATCAGATCATCACCCTGCACCAGCGCTTCGGCGAGGCCTTGGCCGCCAGCCATCCGGCGATGCCACCCGCGTCGGAGCCGCGCCGGCCCGGCCCGCTTCGTGTCGGCCTCGTGTCAGGCGACCTGCGGCATCACCCGGTCGGCATGCTGCTTGAGGGGGTGCTGCCCGCCCTGCGTCGGCAGGGCTGGTGGCTCGCGGCATACAGCGCTCGCAATGGCCTGCCCGGCGACCCGACGCCTGCCCGACTGCAGTCGCTCGTTGACCAGTGGGTCGACATCAGCAGCGTCGACGACGGCACCGCTGCGGCGCGGATTCGTTCCGACAGCATCGACGTGCTGATCGATCTGTCGGGCCATACCGGCTACCACCGGCTCGGCGTGTTCGCCCACCGGCCGGCACCGTTCCAGGCCACCTGGCTCGGCTATGGCGACACCACCGGGCTGTCCAGCATCGACGTGCTCATCTCTGACGCCGCGTCGTCGCCACCGGGAAGCGAAGCGGGCTTCACGGAGCGCGTCATCCGCCTGCCGCTGCCACGCTTGCCGTTCACCCCGCCGGAGGAAGCCGCGCCGGTGCTGGGCGGCCCGGCCTCTCGCGGGGAGCCCTTCACCTTCGGGTGCTTCAACAACATTGCCAAGATCAATACGCGCGTACTGGACGCTTGGGCGCGCATCCTCACGGCGGCCCCGAACGCCCGCCTCCTGCTGAAGGGGCGTCAGTTCCACCATACGCTACCCCGCGATGCTCTCCTAGACGGTCTGACGTCGCGCGGCATCAGCGCCGATCGCATCACACTCGAGGGCTACACGCGGCGTGCCGATTACTTCGAAGCGTTCCAACGCGTCGACGTCGCGCTCGATCCGTTCCCTTTCAATGGAGGCATGTCGACGCTGGATGCGCTTTGGATGGGCGTGCCCGTACTCAGCCTCGCCGGAGAAAGCCTCTGGGCGCGCCAAGGCGCGATGCTGCTCGGCCATCTCGGCCTCGATGACTGGATGGCTGCCGACGTCGACGATTACGTGAGCAAAGCCAGCCGCCTCGCGACCGAGCCGGCGGTTCTCCCGTCACTCTCCAACCTCCGAAGCAGCCTTCGCGATCGCGTCGCATCGGCCGACTTCGCGAATCCGGATCGTTTCGCCCAGGCCCTCGTCACGGCCGTCGAGGAGGCACGACAGCAGCACCATGCGGAACGCAATGAATAATGCGCCGCGGGTTCTTCGCGGCATCCACCACATCATGAAGCCGGGTGGCTTCTTCGACCTCGCTTGAGCAGCAACGCAACGCGGGTCGGCTACCGGTCCGAAGCGGTCTGAAGCGGTACGGACTGACGTCGAGGGTCCGTACCTTCAAACAATCCTAGAAAAGAAGAAGGCCCGCTTACGCGGGCCTTCTCTTGATCAGCAACTAACCGTGGAGGCTTAGTTGGTGCCCGGACGGACGAGCGCCGTGTTGGCGATCGAGCCGGTCTGCGCATTGACGATCTGGTACAGGCCCTGGATGTCGTTGTTCGGGCCAGCAACCGTCACGTTCAGCGTGCCGCGCGGGGCGGCGCCGGCGAAGGTCGCGATGTCCGCGGTGTTCAGCACGATCGTGCCGTTCGCCGGGACCGTACCCGAAGCCGCCGTGCCGAGGGTCGCCGTGACGCCGGCTTCCGTCTGCGCGGTGATCGTGTACGGACGAGCCACCGAGCCGGTGTTCGTCAGGACGACGCGGCTGATCCAGCCGGCCGGGACCTGGGCGAACTGGGCCTGCAGCGAGGTGCCGTTACGCGTGATCGAACCCAGCGAGACCGGGCCGAGGTTCGCGACGGTGTAGTTGGCCGTGTTGGCCGACACCGCGTTGAACGTCTGCGCGTAGGTCGAGACCGGAATCGCAACGCCCGTACGCGGGGCGTAGCAGAGGTTCAGGCCGGCAACCGTGGTCGAACCGATGTCGAAGCGAGCCGACGACGCCGTCACGGCGCTGGCAGCAACGGTCACGGCCGAGCAGTCGGCGGTGTTCGAGAAGTAGACGCGGTTCAGAGCAGCGCCCGTGAAGGTGCCGTCCGCATTCGCGGCGTTCGAGAAGTCACCCGCAACCGTGTGGTTCGACGTGCCGGCGAGGATGGTGGCCAGCGTGTGGGCGTTGGTACCGTCCGCGAGGCGCGGCAGCGGCGAGCGCGGACCGAACGTGACCGTGCCGAGGTTGGCCGTGTCGCGGTCGATGGCGGTCGTGCCGGTGAAGCGCGAGAACGACGGCGACGCTTCGACGTTGGCAACGTCGTTGGCGGGGGTGGCGGTCAGCGTGTAGCTCGTGCGGAAGGCGAGGTACGAACCGGTCTGGGTCGCGATGCGGCCCGTGGTGCCGCCGGCCTGGGCCTGCGACGGCTGGTCGTACAGGCTGTACGAGCAGTCACCGCCGGTGGTCGACGTGATCGAACGGTCGCCCGAGACGGTGATGGTGGCGGTCGCGTTGGTCGGCGACGGGGTGCCAGCAGCGCCCGTGATCGAGAAGGTGATCACGTTGGTGCCGAGGCCGTTGATCGCGCCGACGGTGCCGGCCGACACGGCGACGGCCGAGTTGGTGGCGAAGCGGATGTTCGCCGGGCACTCGATGCGAGCAACGCGGACTTCGCCCGCGGTGAACGAGAAGCGCAGCGGGGTGACCAGGTCGAGGGCGTTGCCCGCGTTGGTCAGCGTCAGGCCGGCGGCCGGAACGACGAGTTCCGAAGCGAACGTGGCCGGGGCAGCCGGGTCAGCGGTGAGGTTGACCTGCGCCTGGGCGTTGGCGGCGAACAGACCACCGACGATCGCTGCGGCGAGAATCTTCTTGTTGAGGGTCATTACGTTGTTACTCCTAAGCTTAGGGTTTTGAAGCATCAGAACAGCACAACGTCCGGGCACCACCTAGCGCCTGCATGCATCATGCCGGCGCCGGCACGGGAGGAAAGTTGCCGCCGGGCCTCACTATGACAGAGAGCTCCCCGGTTTGGCACCCACCTTCTGCGCATGCAAGAGCACCACGCAGTCCCCAAACGTCGGCCGATAGTAGTACGCCGCTTTTCGAGGCGTCAACGATTGTGGAGAAATTGTTAGACCCCATCGTCATGCCCCTGAAATAAAGCCGCCAACCAATGACTTACGGCAGGGTGCTCGCGCCGTCTCTCAGCGCGGAATCTCGCCCAAGCGGGCCCTCAGCGCCTCGGTGATCTGCCGCGCCTGGGCGGCATCCTCGATCACGTAGGGGGTGATCAGGATCATCAACTCCGTACGGTCCGTCACGCGCCTGCGGCTGCGGAACAGCTCCCCCACCACCGGGATGCGCCCCAGGCCGGGGATTTCCGTGCCGCCGTTAGTGGTGGTGTTCGAGATCAACCCCCCCATCAGCGTCGCCTCGCCGTCCGAAACACTCATGGACGTTTGCAGGCGCCGAGAAAAGATGCTGGGCGAGGCCACCGTCGTGAATTCGCTCTCCGTCGCCTCGCTGACCTCCTGGCTGACTTCAAGGTCGACGCGCTGGCTCGAGTGCACGATCGGCGCGATCTCGAGCAGCACGCCGGTCTTGCGGTACTGCACCTGCTGCAGGATCGAGGGCGTGGTGCCGCCGATGTCTGGGGCCGTGGCTTGGCTGGTGATGGTGGGCACTTCCGTGCCCACCTCTATCGTTGCGCTCTCTCCGCTGCGCACCATCAGGCGCGGCGTGGAAAGGATGTTCACGCGCCGGTCGTTCTTGAACAGGTTCATCACCGCGCTCACCTGGCCGCTCGATGAGAAGGGCTTCCACACCACGCCGTTGTTCGCGACCGTCCCCTTGTAGGCGTCCAAGGTACCGGCGAAGTCGCCGATACCAGCCTCGCGAAGCGCCCACTCGACGCCGTGAGCGAACTCGTCTCTGAGCGTCACTTCGGCCACCGTCACTTCCACCAACACTTGGCGCGCCGGCTGGTCGAGGCGCGCGAGCACGCTCTGCAGCGTGCGCCAGCGGCTGGCCTCGCCTTGGAAAATGATGGCGTTGCGCTGCGGGTCGACGACGATGCGGCTGCCGTCCGGGGCCACGCTGACGGAGGCCTGCGTCCCGGCACCGGTGCCGCCCGAACCGCCCGACGCCACCGTGCGCCCGGCCTCATCGAAGCCGTTGCCCCCCTGCACACTGGTGGTGCCCTGCCGGTTGGCCGAACCGCTCGTGCCCGAGGCGGTGCTGGCGCCCGTGCCGCCGATCAGCGCCTCCATCGTGGTGCGCAGGCTCTCGGCGGTGGTGTGACGCACCTGGTAGATGTAGGCGCCCGCCTGCGTGCCGCCATCATCGGCGGGCTGGTCCAGCGTCTCCGCCCACTGCGTCACGGCCTCGAGCGCGGCGTCGGACTCGCTGAAGACCACCAGCGCGTTGGCCGAGGCCACCGGCACGAAGGTGAGCGCGCCGCCGCTAGCCGCATTGCTGCGCACGGTGAAGCCCTGCCCCGCGAGCAGCTCGCGCAGCTCCTTCGCCAGCACGTCGACGCTCAGGAAGAGCGGCGTGATGCGCAGCGAGCGCTTCTCGCGCAGGCCGGTGCGATCGAGCAGCTGCACCGCCTCCATCGCCGAGTTGACGAGCGCCGGCGGGCCGCTGAGCAGCAGGGCGTTGTTGTCGTTCAGCTCGGTGACCTGCAAGCCCGCGGGGCCGCCGCTGCCAAACAGCGTGCGCACCTGCGCGCTGATGCGCGCCGGATCGGCCACGTCGAGCGGCATGAAGACGAAGATCGGGCGCTGCCCGGCCGGCACCTCCGGCAGGGCGCGGCCGGTGAGCAGCTGCGGCGCCTCGACGACGGCACCCGCCTCGGCCGTGAAGCGCAGGCGGCCCTGCTCCTGCACGACGGCGACGCCGTAGCGCTTCAACACTTCCTCGGCGATCGCGTAGATGCGGCTTGGCGGTTCGGGGTCGACCAGCCGCAGGCTGACGAGGTCCGGCTTGTCACGCACGGCCTGTTCGATCTCGATCGAGAAGCCCAGCTGATTGGCGAACACCTCATCGATGAAGGCGGTGAGGTTCGCGCCATCGATGGCGAGCGCCACCGGAGCGCCGCCCGGGGCCACCGGGCTGCGGCGCGCATCGAGCACGCGGGCCGGCGGGGCTTCGGCGCGCGGGCCCTCGACGATGCGCGAGCCACCCGCATCGGCCGCCTCCGTCTCGGCCGCCTCCTGCGGCGCCGGGAGCGGCGTGCGCAGCGGCTCGGGGAGGCTCGGTGGCGACGTGGCGCAACCGGCGAGCAGGAGCGCGACCAGCACGGCGACGGTCAAGCGGGCGGGCGTCAGCGGAAAAGGCATAGGGTCGTCCGGGTCACAGCAATCGGTTCAAGGCTGGCGCGCGTCGAGAAGGCGCGCGTCATGGGTGCGGCCCTGCGCATCGCGCCATGCGGCGCGGGTCGGGGCCACGGTGGTGATTTCGGCGCCATCGGGCAGGCGCTCGCCTTCGGCGGCGCGCACCCGGCGGCCGTCCGGCATCTCGAACAGCGCCCGCCAGCGGCCGGCGACGCGCACGGTGCCGAGCAGACGCGGCTGCGGGGCCGCCGCAGCGCCCGCGGCCGCGTCGACGGGCTCCGAAGCCCACACTGCCCCGCCCCACGGCGCCGCGGCAGCGGTCTCGAGCGCCGGCAGGCGCCAAGCGGGGGCCTCGGCCGCCGGCGGCGGCAGGCGGGTCGGCGGGGTACCCACGACGAAGAAGGCGAAACCACCCAGCACGAAGGCCGCGGCGATGCGGCGGACATCGGCGTTGCGCGCGGCGGCGCGCAGGACGGTGGCGAAAGGCGAGGCGATCGTGGTCATTCGACCGCCTCCGCCTTGCGCAGGTAGGAGCGGACGATCAGCTGCATCGGCGCCGGCGTGCCGTCGCGCACCTCAATGCGCTCGACGCGCAGCCAGGGGCGCTGCGCGAGCTCGCGCAACACGAGCTCGATGGCGGCAGGCGGCGCGCTGGCGTCGAGCCGCGCCACCACCTGCCACAGGCCGGGGACGCCTTCGACGTCGATGGCCGCCTCGGAGCGCACGCGCGGCTGGCCCAGACCCGCCGACGTGGCGATGCCGCTCAGCATCGCCTGCAGCTCGGCCTGCGCCTCGCCGGCGCCGGCCGCGGAGGCCATGGTGCCTTCCATCGCCGCGAGCGCGTCGCTTGCCTCGCTGGCACGGCCGGTCCATGCCTCATCGGCTGCCGCCCCTTCGAGTCGTCCCAGCAGCGTGCGATCGTCAAGATAGCGCTCGATGCGCTCGCCGCGCGCCTCCGACATCGCGACGGCCGCGTGCAACACGGCCACCAGCAGCGCAAGGCCGACGGCGATGCGCAGCCGGCGATTGGCGTCCCACTGCACGCGAATGGACTGCCAGGCATCGCTCACGGTGTGCCTCCTTCGGCCGAGGGGGCGGCGTCGAGATCGACCTCGAGCAGCATCCGGCCGGACTCGCTGGGATTGGCGACGATGCCCGCGAGCAGCGGATGCTCGCGAAACGCCTGCACGAACACGCGCGGGTCGCCGGTGGCCGACTGCACTTCGACGCGCAGGCGGCCGGCATCGCGGTACCAGGACAGCAGGCGTGCGTCTTGGGGAAGGCCGCGCTTCAGGTCGGCAAGCAGCACGTGGTCGTCCGGCGTGCGCGTCAGGTCGACGTAGGCGGCCATGCGCGCGTGAGCGGCCTCCGCCGTTTCGCGCGCTTCGATCAGGGGCATCGATTCCGCCCGAACGCGGTCGAGCTCGGCGTCCTGCCAGCGGCCGGCGATGGCCCAAGCCACCGTGGCGACCAGCTGCCAGCCGAGCACCAGACCGACCACGATCCCGAGGCTGCGCCAGAAAGCGCGCTCAAGCTGGGTGGCGGACCATCGAAGACGCTCGTCGGCGCGCCCCCAGGGCACCTCGGCGAGCGGCAGGGATTCAACGGCCGGCGGCACGGCATCGTCAGCGGGAAGCGACGCAGCCCGCAGGAAGCGCCCCCACGCCGCGGCGTCCGGGGCCGAGGGCCACCAGCGCGACGTCAGCAGGCGGCCGTCGCGCCACACTTGGCCTTCGACACCTTCGCGCATTGCGAGCAGCCGCACCGCGTCGGGAGCGGCCGGCGACGGGCGCAGGCTGGATTCCGGCATCAGGGTCGCGGCGGGGTCGACGCCACCCAGCGCTGCTGGGTCGACCAGCCACACGTGGGCCACGTCGTCCTGCCAGCGCGCCACCCAACGTCCGCCCTCGGAGGGCAGGGCGCGCGACGCCGCCAAGCGCAGGGCAGCGGCACGCTGGTCAGCCGAGAGCTGCGGAAAGACGAGGCGGCGATGCTCGCAAGCGACACGCGGCACGACGACTTCGACGGGGCCCAGCCAGCCTCCTGGCTGGATCGCTTCGCCCTCAGCCCCGATCCAGCGGCGCGTCGGCGAAAAGAGGGCTTGGAATCGTCGGCGGAGCGTCATCGGCATCGGGGCGAGGGGCGCGGTAGACGGCATCCACAGTCCACGGCGCCGCTTGATCCGCCAAGGGCGTCAATCGTACATGGATGCGCCATGCCCTGCCTGAGGCGCCCCAGAACGCCAATCTCCACGCGTCCGACGGCGCATTGCGGAAGTCGACATCGCGGTCGCCGACGAGGCGCGCCGAGGTTTCCTCCTCGAACTGACGGCCCGAGAAGAAGAGTGCGGCATCGCGGCGCGCGAGACGCGCGCGGCAGACGGTGCCACAGCGGTCGACGAAGGCCTCGAGCAGGGGCAAGGGCGCGGTATTGAGGTTCAAGGCGCCGCTGTAGGCACTGGTGGACCAGTCCTGGGCCCGTGCCATCACCTCGGGCGCCAGCGCGTCCCAGCCGAGCACTCGCGGCAGCTCGCGAGGGCTGAGCAGCGGGCGTCCGGGCGGCACGGGTCGACCCGCCCGCTCGTACTCGCGGGACTCGGCGCCATTGAGTCGCTTGAGGTCATCCGGATCGGCGTAGTCGGCGAGGCGGTCGACGAGGCTCGGCACGTCGCGGGACGGCGCCCCGGCGGCGGCGAGCAGGCGCGGCACGGGCGAGGTTTCCGGAAAGGCCACCGGCACCAGACCGGATTCGTCCTGGATGGCGAACGAAACGCCGCTCAAGCCTCGGTAGGGGCGACCGTCGAGCCGCAGTTCGCCGCCTCGCGGGCTTTTGTCGAAACCGCCGAAGTCGTCGAGGCGCCGCGCGGCGAGCTCCCCCTCGGCCATCGGCGAGAGCGGCAACCCGGCCTGCGTGGCCGGCACGGTCGCCGCGAGGTAGAGCAGCGTTTCGCGAGTCGACACGGCGGCGATGCGATCCTCGACCTCGGCACGGTCGAGGGTGGCCTCGGCGACGCGTTCGCGGGTCCAGAGCATCAGGAAGCCCACGCCCACGGCGATAGCCACAAGCATCCAGAGCACCATCGCGAGGATGAAACCCTGCTCGCGGGCGCAAGCCTCAGAACGTGGCATCGACGGGCTCCGTCGGCGTGTTCAATGCGGGCGGCAGGCCCGCGGCCGGGCCCACGTGCGCCCACCACAGCCGCACCCCCTGCTCGGTGCGCCACCCAAGGCGCACCGCACGCGGCAGGATCTCGGCGGGCTGCTCCGGCACCGGCCAGGCGTCGTGCCAGCGGCCGGCCGAGTCGAGGTAGGCGAAGGCCGCATCCTCGAGATTCGCGCTGACGAGCGGCCAGTCCGCGCCGTCTTCGGCATAGACCACCTGCCGCCCGCGCTCCGCGTCGACGAGGCGCCAGCCAACGCGAGCCGCGGCGCCCGCTCGGAGGGCGTCGAGGCAGAGGAAATCCATCGCCGCGGCATCGCCGCGGAACGCCGGCGATTCGCCCGGGCGATCGGCCGCCGCCGCGGCGATCGTGTCGCGGAACCAGCGCTCGTGCAGCGCGGCGACCCGCGCATCGCGCTCATGGCGAAGCACGCGCTCACGCATCCCGAGCACGTGGACGAGCGACTGCATCAGCAGGGTGGCCACCAGCGCGATGACCACGAGGGTCACCATCGCCTCCAGCAGGCTGAAGCCGCGCGCGTTCACAGCGCCTCCGGGAACCGCACCTGGCGCCAGCCCGCCTTGCGCACGACAAAGCGATGATCGACCTGCGTGCCCGAGACCAGCTCGACCTCGACGCGGTACAGCCCCACCTCGTAATAGCCGGGCTGGAGGTAATCGGTCAGGCCGTCGCGCGGCGCCTCGACGGGCGTCGCGGTCCAGCGCAACCGGACGTCACCAAGCGGCTCGTCACCGGTGGGCTGCAGCATCGGGTTCAGCGTTTCGATGCGCGACAGCGCGCTCTGCGTCGCCGTATCGCGACGCGCCGACGCATCGACCCGTTCGATCGATCGGAGCGACGTGTTGAGCGCGGCGAACAGGGCCATGCCGCCGGCGGCGAGGATGGCGAGGGCGACGATCGCTTCGAGCAGGGTGAAGCCGCGCTGGTCAGGGCGCATCGGCGAGCTCCACGACGCGGCAGTCCGGCGCGACGGCTTCCAGACGGATGGCGAGGCCAGGCCCCTGGGCCTGCATTTGGGCGCCGCCACACCAGCCGTTGGGCGAGAGTTCGAGCGGCGTCAACGCCACCACGCGCCAACCCGGCGGCCACGCCACGCCCGGCAGTTCGACCAAGCTGCCGGCGTCCCAACGGAACGACCGGCCCGCCTGCCGCGCCACCACGGACAAGCCCTGCACGCGGCGCAGCACGTCGTCGCGATCGCCAGCAGCCTGAACGCGATCGGCGGTGCGGGACAGGGACGGGGCGACGAGCCCCGCCGCCAGGCCGAGCAGCACCAGCACGACCAGCATCTCGAGCAGGCTGAACCCGCGCATTCTCGTGGCGACGCCCTCAGCTCGCCGGGGGCAGCACGCCGAGGTCGGCGTCGTTGCCCTCGCCGCCCGCCGCCTTGTCGGCCCCGAGGGAGAACAGCGCGAAGCTCTGGCCGTCGCGGCCCGGGATGGCGTACTGGTAGGGCGTGTCCCACGGATCGAGCGGCACCGCCTCGTCGAGGTAGGGGCCGCGCCAGCGCTCGGCGGCGCGTGGATCGGCCGGCTTGGCGTAGAGCACGCCGAGGCCTTCGTCGACCGTCGGCAGGCGGCCCATGTCGAGGCGGAAGGTCTCCACGGCGCCGCGCAGCATCTTGATCTGCGTTTCCGCGACGCGCACCTGCGAGCCTTCCAGCTGGGTGAACAGGCGAGGCCCGACCAGGCTGGCGATCAACCCGATGATGACCAGGACGACGAGGATCTCGAGCAGGGTGAAGCCGCGGGCGGCGCGAGGGGCGTGGGGCATGCGAAGGCTCACAAAGGCAGGTCGTTGACGCTGGTGATGGCGAGGATGACGGCGGTGACCAGCAGACCGATGGCGCCGCCGATCAGGATGATGGCCGCGGGCTCGATCAGTTTCAGCGCGCGCTGCATGCGCTCGCGCCCGCTGGTCTGGTAGAGGCGCGAGAGCGCCAGGAGCAGCTTGGGCAATTCGCCGGAGGCCTCGCCCACCGAGACAAGGTCGTAGCCGCTGGCGTTCAACGCGCGGTGCTCGCGGAGCGCGTGCGAGAGCGTCGCCCCGCCGCGCACCGAGCGTGTCACTTGCGACAGGCGCGCGCGCAGGAAGGCCAAGCCGACCGACGCGGCCGAAAGATCCAGCGCCCGGGTCAGCTCGACGCGATTCGCCAACAGCGTGCCCAGCGTGCCGGCCCAGCGCCCCACTTCGGACTCCATCAGCCAAGGGCCAAGGAGCGGCGCTTTCGCACAGGTTTCGAGGATGCGCTGGCGGACCGCATCGCGACGCAGCAGCAGCACGAGGCCGGCAACCACCGCCGCGGCGGCCAGCGCGACGAGGCCGAGGTGGTCGGCGAACCAGACCCCACCGCCGATCACCCAGCGCGACAGCGCGGGGAGCTGGTCGGCGCGCTGCGCGAGCAGGCCGCCGAAGCGCGGCACGACCCAGAGGAACACGATGCATACCGCGCCGATGCCGGACGCGACGAGCACCGCGGGGTAGACGAGCGCCGAGCGGACTTCGGCCTGCAGGCGCAGATCGTACTCGTACTGGCGCGCACCGTCCTCGAGCGCCGGACCGAGGCGGCCGGTGAGCTCGCTCGCCTCGACCAGCTGCTGGATGTACGGCGGCAGGTCGAGTTCGCTTGCGGCGAGGGCCTGGGCGAAGCTGTCGCCGCGACGCACCGCCTTGGCCATCGTCGCGAAGGCGCCGGTGATCCGCGGATGGTGGCTGGAGTTCGACAGCGAGGTGAGCGCGGTGGCGAGGCTGACGCCGGAATCGACCAGCGTGGCGAACTCCTGCAGCACGAGCTGCAGTTCGCGCGGCGCGGGCGGCAGGCGGTCGCGCCAGCCGTCCACCGCGGGCTGGTCGGGCTCGAGCAGCACCGGGGTGAGGCCTCGGCGCAGCACCTCGCGGTCGGCGGCGCGGAGGTCGGCGGCCTCCAGCAGTCCGGAGACCTCCTGGCCGCGGCCGTCGATGGCGCGGTAGCGGAAATTCACGGCGCGGCCGCGCCGACGTCGTCGGCGGCCTCGAGCGCGGCGCCGGTGATGCGCACCACTTCATCGACCGTGGTCAGACCACGGAAGGCCTTCAGCAAACCATCCTCGCGCAGCGTCAAACTGCCCTTCGCACTGGCGTGCCGGCGCATCTCGCCGGCGCTGGCGCGCTGCATGACCAGCCCCTGCAGCTCGGGATCGACATCGACGAGCTCGTAGATGCCGACGCGACCGCGGTAGCCGGTGCCCTGGCAGGCCGGGCACCCCACGGCCTTGCGCCAACGCGGTGTTTCGCCGGGTGCGAGGCGTGCGGCAGTGGCGGCGATGTCGGGATGCACCTCGGCCGGGGCGGCGCAGGCATTGCAGAGGCGGCGCAGCAGGCGCTGGGCCTGCACGGCGCGCACGCTGGTCGCGACGAGGAAAGGTTCGACGCCCATGTCGACAAGACGGGTGAACGCGCTGACGGCGTCGTTGGTGTGCAGCGTCGAGAACACCAGGTGGCCGGTGAGCGCCGCCTGGATCGCGATCTCGGCGGTCTCGCGGTCGCGGATCTCGCCGATCATCACCACGTCGGGGTCCTGGCGCAGGATGGCGCGCAGCGCACGGGCGAAGGTGTAGCCGATCTCGGCGTTGGCCTGGATCTGGGTGATGCCCTTGACGCGGTACTCGACGGGATCTTCGACCGTGATGATCTTCTCCTCGCGGTCGTTGATGCTCTCGAGCGTGGCGTAAAGCGTGGTGCTCTTGCCCGAGCCGGTGGGGCCGGTGACCAGCACGATGCCGTGCGGCTCGGTGGCCCAGCGGCGGAACTGCGCGAGGTCGCGCGGCTCGAAGCCCAGCTTTTCCAGCGAGAGGTCCTCGCGCTCCTTCGGCAGCAGGCGCATCACGATCGACTCGCCGTGGACGCCGGGCACGGCGGAGGCGCGCACGTCGACTTCCTTGCCGCTGACGCGGGCGGACAGCCGACCGTCCTGCGGCAGGCGTCGCTCGGCGATGTCCATCCCGGAAATCAGCTTCACGCGCGATGCCACGGCGGCGAAGCGCGAGAGCGGCAGCTGCAGCACCGGGTGGAGCACGCCGTCGATGCGGAAGCGCACGCTGAAGCTGTCCTCCTCCGGCTCGACGTGGATGTCGGACGCGGCACGATCCATCGCCTGCGCGAGCAGGCTGTTGACCAGCTCGATGACCGGGGCTTCCTCGGCGAGCTCGCGCAGGTGGCCGACGTCGTCGTCTTCGGATTCTTCGGCGCGATTCGCCCGCTGGAAGGCGTCGACGAGGCGTTCGACGTCCTGCGCGCGCGCGAGGCGCCAGTGCCAAGGCGCGGCGAGCCGCTTTTCCAGCACCTCATTGACGGTGGCATCGAGGGGGTCGCGGGCGACCACGCACAGCGCACCGCCCTCCACGCGCCACGCGGCCGCGCCCTGGTCAACCCACCAGTCCACCGCCAGGCCGGCCGCAGACGCGCCGAGGCGGAAGGCCTCGTTGTCCTGCGGCCAATCGGCGGCGGCGAGCACCGGCACGGCGAGCTGCTCGGCCAACACCGGCAGCAGCGCTTCTTCGGACAGCGCGCCAAGGCGGACGAGGATCTGGCCGAGGCGTCCCCCGATCTGCGGCTGCAGGGCGAGCGCCCTGGCGAGGTCCGCCGGGACGACAAGACGGCGTTCGACGAGCAGGTCGCCGAGCCGTCGTGGGCTTGGCAAGGCGTCCATCGCGGGGGCGGGGAGTCGGCGGGCGTCGGCATTCGGCATCCCGCCATCTTAATGCCCTGCCGCGCGGGTGCGGCCTGCTGGAAACGACGCGGCCCGCACGCAGCGGGCCGCCGTCCTTCCGTCGCCGCCATCGTCAATGTCGGGTTCGGGCGAACAACCGGGTGAGCCGGTCCTTCGCCAGCAGCTTTTCCTTCTTCATCCTGGCCAGCGTCACGTCATCGATCGGGAGCACGCCGAGCTCGGCGTCCATCACCTTGCTGTTGAGCTGCTGGTGGTGGCGATAGAGCTGGCGGAACTCCGGATCGGACTTGATCAAGGCTTCGACATCGGCGGTGGATTGACCTTCGAACATTTCAGCGACCTCCTCGAACGCGAACGCCCCGGCTCGGAGGCACGGGGCGTTGGGGTTGGACTGCGGTCAGGTCGGGAAGGCTGGCCGCCTCGGGCCGCGGGGCGCGCGCATCCCGGGCGGGATGCGGCGACGGGGGCGGGATGAGGTCAGCGGTCATCGGCCTGGCTCGTTCTCCCAAGGGGAACACCCCCTTGGGAAATCGACGCTACGCCCGCCACTCCGGGCCAGCAAGGGCTTTTTTCCCTGGCGATGACCCACTTAACGACAGAACTCGGAAGCCCTCACCCGCCCCTAACGGGGTTCAGCCGGGTGAAGGCGAAGCGGCCTCAGCGGACGGTGATTTCCACCCGGCGGTTGGCCGCGCGGCCTTCCGCGGAGCCGTTGTCGGCCACCGGATCGGCGGCCCCACGGCCGTCGGTGCGGATCGAACCGCTGGCTCCCGACTCCTTGAGGATCGCGGCGACGGCTTCGGCCCGGCGCAGGGACAGCGCCTGGTTGGCGGCGGCAGCACCCTGGCTGTCGGTGTAGCCGACGACCTCGACATTGCGGCCGCCGATCTCCATGGCGAGGCGACGCAGGCTCGCGTTGGCCTCGGTGGTCAGGGCCGCGCGGCCGCTGGCGAAGGCCGAACCGGCCAGCGTGTAGACGGTCGCCGGACCGACGCTGCGCGAGGGCGGCAGCGGGGCGTCGGCAGCCAGCGCCTCGGCCACCAGCGAGTTCGCCAACTCGGCCTCCTCGCGAGCCAGCGCCGCTTCGCGCGCGCGGCTGGCGGCCAGGCGGCGGGCCTGCTCGGCATCGGCTTTGGCCTGTTCCGCCAGCGCGAAGGTCTCGGCCGCCGCCACACGCTCGCGCTCGGCCTCTTCCTGGCGGGCGAGGTTCTGCATGCGCAGGCGCTCGGCGTCGCGGCGGGCGGCATCGGCATCGCGGCGCGCGGCCGCCACCATGATCTGGTCGCGCTCGCGGTCGAGTTCAGACGACTGCCGGGCCAGCGCATCGGCCTGGGCGGCCGCGATGGCGGCCCGGACGCGCCGCTCGGCCACGAATTGGGCCGAGGCGTACTCCTTCGATTTCGCGATGGCGAGGGCCTGGACGGCCTGCTGGGCCTTCAGGCGTTCGACCCCGCCCATGCCGGCGAGCTGGGCGTCGCGGTCGAGCTGGGCGAGTTGGGCCTGCAGGCGGGCGACGACCGGATCGATCTCGTCATCGGCGGCCAGGGCGGGCGCGACCAGTGCAAGCGCGGCGGCAACGGCGAGGCCCCGGGCCAGGGCATGGATTCGGACACTGCGGAAAGGACGCATCGGATCAATCTCCCTGGACCAGCAGGCGGCGACGCAGCTCGGCATTGCGGGCGGCCTTGGAATCGACCTCGGCTTCGAGCGTGGCGCGACGGGCTTCGGCAGCGGCAACCGCGGCCGCGGCCTCGGCCTGCTGCGCCGCGACGAGGGCTTCGGCGTGGCGTTTGCGCGACGCCGCATCGCGGGCGGCGGCGAGGCGCTGGCGGGCCTCGTCGAGGGCCTGCTGCGCGGGTCCGCGGGGCTCGAGGGCATCGGCGGTGCGGATCGCGCGGTCGGCCGCGTCGAGCTCGGCGGTCGGGGGCGGGACGCTGGCACAGCCGCCCAGCAGCGCCGCGAGGAGGAAGGCGGCGGCAAGGCCGGCGGGGAGGTTTCGAGTCATGGGGATACGGGTCGCTTTTGGTGGCGGAACGCGGCTATTCTCAAAAGCCTGACCCCGTTACGCAATGGCGCGAGGAGCCCATCCCCATGGACATCGGCTATTTCCTGAAGCTGATGACGGAGAAGAACGCCTCCGACATGTTCCTCACGACCGGCGCCCCGGTCTACATCAAGGTCGAAGGCAAGCTGTACCCCCTCGGCAACACCGGCTTGCCGGCGGGCATGGTCAAGAAGATCGCGTACTCGCTGATGGACGAGGGCCAGGTGCCCCAGTTCGAGCGTGACCTCGAATACAACATGGCCATCGCCGTGAAGGACGCCGGCCGCTTCCGCGTCAACGTCTTCAAGCAGCGCGGCGAAGTGGGCATGGTCATCCGTGCCATCAAGAGCACCGTCCCGACGCTCGAGCAGCTGCAGCTGCCCAACGTGCTGAAGGACATCATCATGGAGCCGCGCGGCCTCGTGCTCGTCGTCGGCTCCACCGGCTCGGGCAAGTCGACCGCCTTGGCCTCGATGATCGACTACCGCAACACCCATTCGACCGGCCACATCCTCACCATCGAGGACCCGATCGAATTCCTGCACACGCACAAGAAGTCCATCGTCAACCAGCGCGAGGTCGGCCTCGATACCCACGCCTTCCACAACGCGCTGAAGAACGCGATGCGCGAGGCGCCGGACGTCATCCTGATCGGCGAGATCCTCGACTCCGTGACGATGGAATCCGCCATCGCCTTCGCCGAGACCGGCCACCTCTGCCTCGCGACGCTGCACTCGAACAACGCCGACCAGACGCTGGAGCGCATCCTCAACTTCTTCCCCGAGGCGGCGCACAAGAACATCCT
>JAIXTZ010000100.1 GCA_027483745.1 Lysobacteraceae bacterium | reverse complement strand
TCGATCGCGAGCATGCTGGCGCCGGCCATGGTCGCGGCCAGCGGCTGCGCGCCGCCCATGCCGCCGAGGCCGGCGGTGAGCACCCATTTGCCGGTGAGGTCGCCGCCGAAGTGCTGGCGCCCCATCTCGGCGAAGGTCTCGTAGGTGCCCTGCACGATCCCCTGCGAGCCGATGTAGATCCACGAGCCGGCCGTCATCTGGCCGTACATCGCGAGGCCTTTGGCGTCGAGTTCGTTGAAGTGTTTCCACGTCGCCCAATGCGGCACCAGATTGGAATTGGCGATCAGCACGCGCGGCGCATCGGGGTGCGTGGGGAACACGCCCACGGGCTTGCCGCTCTGCACCAGCAGGGTCTGGTTATCCTCGAGGCGCTCGAGCACCTCGACGATGGTGTCGAAACTGGCCCAGTCGCGGGCTGCGCGGCCGATGCCGCCGTAGACGACCAGCGAGGTCGGGTCCTCGGCCACGTCGGGATCGAGGTTGTTCATCAGCATGCGCAGAGCGGCTTCGGTGAGCCAGCTCTTGCAGCGCAGCGTGCTGCCGCGCGGGGCGCGGATCACTCGGGAGGGGTCGTGGCGGGCGGCGGGCATGGCGCGGTTCCAGTCGAAGTGCCGGAATTGTAGGCGACCCGTCACGCCGCACCGACACGCCCGCGACGTCGGTTGCCGGATCGTGCGCGCCCCGCCGAACGGAACCGCGTCGCTTGACCCTGCCCTTGCTGCACCGCCTCGCCCTCGCCCTCCTGCTCTGCGCCGCCACACCATCGGCGGCGACCCCGGTGGCCTCGTCGGGGGCCCCCGCGTCCGCCGAGCCGCGCGTCATCCTGATCAGCATCGACGGGCTCCACCCCGACGACCTCGTCCGCCACGCGCCCCCCACCCTGCGGCGCTGGCAGGCCGAGGGCGCCCACGCGGCGTGGATGATGCCGGTCTATCCCACCCTGACCTTCCCGAACCACTACACGCTGGTGACCGGCCTCGTGCCGGACCGGCACGGCATCGTCCACAACCGGATGGTGGATCCTGAGCTCGGCCCGTTCCGCCTGTCGCTGCGGGCCGCCGTCGCCGACGGGCGCTGGTGGGACGAGGCCGAGCCGATCTGGGTCACCGCGCAGCGGCACGGCCTGCGCAGCGCGACGATGTTCTGGCCCGGGAGCGAGGCCCGGATCCACGGCATCCGCCCCGACGACTGGCTGCCCTATGCCGGCGACATGCCGCATGAGGAACGGATACGCCGCGTGCTGCGCTGGCTCGATCGTCCTCCGGCGCGCCGCCCGCACCTCATCACGCTGTACTTCTCGGCCCTCGACGAGGCCGGCCACGACCACGGTCCGGGCAGCCCGGAGGCCATCGCGGCCCTGGCCGACATCGATCGCGCGCTGGCAAGGCTCGAAGCCGGGCTGCGACGCCGCGGCCTGTTCGATACGGTGGATTTGGTCGTCGTCTCCGACCACGGCATGGCCACGGTGGACGTCGCCAATCCGCGCCGGGTCGATGCCCGCATCCTGCTCCATGGCGACGAGGTCGTGACCACCGGCCAGGTCGCCAGCATCGCACCGCGTCCGGGCCGAGCCGCCGCGGTCGAGGCCGCTTTGATCGGCCGCCATGACGGTTTCCAGTGCTGGCGGAAGGTCGACCTGCCGCCCACGTGGCGGTATGGCGCGCATCCCCGCGTGCCGTCGATCGTGTGCCAGGCCGACGAGGGCATCCAACTGACCGATGCGGCGCAGCAGGCCCGCGGCGAGGCCATCAGCCCCGGCGCCCACGGCTACGCGCCGGACCTTCCGAGCATGCGCGCGGTGTTCGTCGCCCGCGGGCCGCGCGTGGCCGGAGGCGTCGCGCTACCGCCGATCGACGCGACCGACGTGCATCCATTCCTGCTGGCCCTGCTCCGCCTGCCGCCCATGGCAGGCGACGGCGACCCGGCGGCGACGAGGCCCGCGCTGCGCCGTTGATCAGCGCTCGGGGCGCGGGGGCGGTGTCGCCGCGGGGTCGCTGCGCATCGCCGCCTTGACCATCAGGTGCGCCGACACCGGCGCGGTGAGGAACACGAACAGGGTCACCAGGAACTCGCGGCCGGTGAAGCCACCGTGCCAGGCAAACCACGCCATCGAGGCGATCAGCGAGAGGCCGATGCCGAGGGTGCTGGCTTTCGTCGGCCCGTGCAGCCGCTTCATGAAGTCGCGGAGCTTGGCGAGACCCCAGGCGCCGACCAGCGCGAACGCCGCGCCGGCGACCAGCAGTGCGGCGACCGCCGCATCCAACCAGAGCGGCATCGGGCTCATTCGACGACACTCCCGCGGAGCAGGTAGCGCGACACCGCCGCGGTACCGACGAAGCCGAACACCGCGATCAGCAGCGCCGCCTCGAAGAACACCGGGTCGCCCAAGGCGATGCCGAAGACGATCAGCAGGGCCAGCGCATTGACGTACAGCGTGTCGAGGGCGAGCACCCGGTCGACAAGCGCAGGGCCGCGCAGCAGTCGGTAGAACGCCAGCAGCAGGGCCAAGGCGAAGGCGCCCCCCACCCAGGGCAGCACGGTGGCGGTGATCATCGGAAGATCTCCTTCAGCGGCGCCTCGTAGCGCGACTTCACGTCGGCGACGACGGCCGCGGGGTCATCGGCATGGAAGGCATGCACGAGCAGCCAACGCTGGTCCTCGCTGACCTCGCAGCTCAACGTGCCCGGCGTCATCGTGATGATGGAAGCGAACACCGCGATGCCCTGCGGCGAGGCGATGTCGAGGGGCACCCAGACGTAGGTCGGACGGATGCGTGACTCCGGCCCGAGGATGCGAAGCGCGATCTCGAGGTTCGCCTTGACGATGTCGTACAGCACGACCAGCGCGAGCTTCGCGGCGACCATCGGCGAAGCAACCCTCGGCGAAGGGATCGCCGGCGCCGGCACCAGGCGCGGCAATGCCAGCGCGAGCAGCAGCGCGAGGACGAGCTGGCCGTTCGACACGCCATTGAGCAGCAGCCACAGGGCGGCGATGGCAAGACTGGTGACGGGACGGGGAAGCAGCGCGCGCATCAGCGGGGCACCGTCGTGGGCAGCGGGTCACGGCCGAGCACGGCCTCGCGATACGTGGCGGGTTCGGACAGCTGGGCCGCACTGCCGACCACGTAGCGCGTGACGTCGGACGCCATCACCGTGGTCGCGACAAGGCCGAACACCAGCATGAGCATCGCGACGCGCTCGCCGAGGGCGGGCGACGGCGGCGACAGCGCCGCACTGCGGCCGGTTGCCACCGCCGGCGTCTGCCAGAACAGCCGGCTGCCCGCACGCGCCAGAGCGATGAGGTTCAGCAGGCTGGTGCCGAGCACCACGACCCACAGCACCGCGGTGACGCCCGTCGGCTCGGCATAGGCCAGCAGCAGGCTTTTGCCGAGGAAGCCACCGAACGGCGGCAGGCCCGCCGCCGCCATCGCCAGCAGCGCGAAGAAGCCGCCGAGCCACGCCGAGCGGGCCATCGACGCGACGCGACCGAGCGCATCGCCACCGTCGCGGTGGCGCCGCACCCAGTCCGCCAGCAGGAAGAAGGCGGCGGCGGCTAGCGTCGAATGCACGAGGTAATACAGGCCCGCAGCCAGGCCCACGTCGGTGCCGAGGCCGATGGCCATGAACAGCACGCCGGCCGATCCCACCACGAGGTACCCGAGCAGGCCGCGCAGCGTGGGCGAGGCCAGCGCGCCGAGCGCGGCCAGGGTGGCTGTGCCGGCGCCGGCCCAGAACAGCAGCGGCTGGACGAAGCCGGCCAACGCGCCCGCATCGGCGCCGAACAGCAGGCCGTAGACGCGGATGACGGCATAGATGCCGAGCTTGGTCATGATCGCGAACAGGATCGCCGCCGGCGCCGAGGCCGCGGCGTAGGTGCGCGGCAGCCAGAAGTACAGCGGCAGCAGCGCGGCCTTCAGCGCGAACACGATCAGCAGCAGCCAGCCGCCGGCTTCGACCAGCGGGCGCTGTGCCTCGGGCAGCGTGGCAATGCGCGCGGAGAGGTCGGCCATGTTCAAGGTGCCCAGCACGCTGTACAGGACCCCCACCGCGAACAGGAACAGGGCCGAAGCGACGAGGTTCAGCACCACGTAGTGCAGGCCCTGCCGCAGCCGCTCGCCGCCCTGCCCGTGCAGCAGCAGGCCATAGCTCGCAGCCAGAAGCACCTCGAAGAAGACGAACAGGTTGAACAGGTCGTGCGTCAGGAAGGCACCGCACAGGCCCATCAGTTGGAACTGGAACAGCGAATGGAAGTGCGGGCCGCGCGCCTCGTCGCCGCCGCTGGCGAACAGCTGGCTCGCGAGGGCGAGCAGCACCAGCAGGCCGAGCATCAAGACGGCGAGCCGATCGGCGAGCAGCACGATGCCGGCGAACGACGGCCAATTGCCCACCTGGTAGACCACGAGCCCTTGGTGCTCGACGGCCAGGCCGAGGCCCAGCACCACGAGGCCCAGCAGCAGAGTCGCGATCAGCGACAGCGCCCGGCGGAAACCCAGCGGCGAGCGATGCAGCACGACGAGGGTGGCGCCGGTGAGCAGCGGCACGATCACCGGCAGCACGGCGATGTGCGGGGCCATGCCGCTCATGCGCGCGGCTCCCGGCCGTCGATGTGGTCGGTGCCGTTGGCCGTGCGGGCCTGCATCGCCATCACCAGCATGACGGCGGTCATCGCCATGCTGATGACGATCGCCGTCAGCACCAGTGCTTGCGGCAGCGGGTCGGTGTAGTTCGCCAGCAGCGGCGCCACGCCCTCCTTCAGCAGGGGCGTGCGGCCCGGCGCCAGCCGCCCGGCGGCGAACAGGAACAGGTTCACCGCATAGGACAGCAGGGTGAGACCGAGGATGACGTCGAAGGTGCGGGCGCGCAGCAGCAGCCAGAAGCCACCCGCGGCCAGCACGCCGATGCCCGAGGCGAGCAGGAATTCGAGACTCATCGCGTGCCCTCCGGGCGGTGCAGGCGGGCCAGCAGGAAAAGGACCAGCAGCAGGGCGCCGGCCACGGTGATGTAGACGCCGGTGTCGAAGCCCATGGCGCTGGCGAACGGCACCTTGCCCAGCCACTCGCCGAACCCGGGGATCGGAAGCTGCACGTAGGGCGTGCTACTGGTCAGGAACGGATGGCCGAAAGCGAACGCGCCGATGCCGGTGGCTGCCGCCGCCAGCAGGCCCCAGCCGATCCAGGCCGTCCAGTCATTGTTGAACTGCCGGTCGGCCAAGGCGCGGCCGCCGCCCATGGCCTGCAGGAACACCGCCCCGACCAGCGCCAGCGCCGCGATGAACCCACCGCCGGGCGCGTTGTGCCCGCGCAGGAAGAAGTACAGCGACACGGCGAGGCCAAGCGGCAGCAGCCACTGCGCCACCAGCTGCAGCATCAGGGAGGGCGTGGCCTTCGATGGCGGCGACGCCACCTCGGGCTGCGGCCGCGCGTTCTGCAGCAGGGCCGCGATGATCAGCGCGGCGATGCCCACCACGGTGATTTCGCCGAGCGTATCGAGCGCGCGGTAGTCGACGATGATCACGTTGACGACATTGAGCCCACCGCCTTCGCTCAGGCTGGTGCGCAGGAAGTACTCCGAGATCGATGCCACCGGCTGGGTCATCATCGCGTAGGCCAGCGCGCCGACGACGCCGCCACCGGCGATGGCCAGGACCGCATGCACGCCCTTGCGAAGCGGCGCGCGCTCCGGCGGCGACGACTGCGGCAGGTAACGCAAGGCCAGCAGGATCAGCAGGATCGACAGCGTCTCGACCAGCAGCTGCGTCAGCGCGAGATCCGGCGCGGCAAGGAAGACGAAGGCGAGCGACACCGCAAGACCGATCGCACCGACGACGAGCACCGCGAGCAGACGCTGGCGGAAGCCGAGCGCCACCGCGAGCGTCGCGATGACAACGACGGCCCACAGGGCCAACGCGCCCGGACCGGCGGGCAGCGTCTCGCGCGCACCGAAAGCGCCTTCGCCGGCGAAGGCCACCGCGCCAGCAGCGACCGTCGCCGCCACCGTCCAGCCGAGGTAGGCCGGGAGCCGCCCGCTCTCCAGTGCGCGGGTGATGAGTCCGGCGACAGCCACCAGCACGTCGAGGCCGGCGTCGAAGGCGCGCTTGCCGATCGAGGCGCGAGGGTCGGCGCGCAGCGCGCCGATGCGGCGCAGGAACGCCCACAGCGCCACGCCGCCGACGAGTCCGATCACGCTCATCAGCAGCGGCACGTTGAATCCGTGCCAGATCGCCAGTTTGTACGCCGGCAACGGGGCGTTGAGCGCGCCCTGCGCACCCACGGCCAGCAGCTCGCCGATGGTGAGGTTGGGCAGCAGGCCCACGGCCAGCACGATCAGCACCAGCACCTCGACCGGCACGCGCATGAAACGCGGCGGCTCGTGCGGCGTGCCGTTGACGCACTTCGGCTCGCCCCCGAAGAACACGTCGTGGATGAAGCGGATCGAATAGGCCACGGAGAACGCCGCCGCCAGCACCGCGAGGCCGGGGATCAGCAGGTGGAGGCCGGCGACCGTCGGCACGTTCAGCGTTTCCGTCAGGAACATCTCCTTCGACAGGAAGCCGTTGAACAGCGGCACGCCGGCCATGGCGAGCGACGCGGCGATGGCCAGTGCCGCGGTGACCGGCATGTACTTCGCCAGGCCATTCAGGCGGCGGAAGTCGCGGGTGCCGGTCTCATGGTCGATAATGCCGGCCGCCATGAACAGGCTGGCCTTGAACGTGGCGTGGTTGAGGATGTGGAAGACGCCCGCAACGAGCGCCATGTCGGTGCCCATGCCGAACAGCAGGGTGATCAAGCCAAGATGGCTGATGGTCGAGTAGGCCAGCAGTCCCTTGAGGTCCTGCTGGAAGATGGCGATGAAGGCACCGACCAGCAGTGTGAGCAGACCGACGCTGCTGACGATCAGGAACCACTCGTCGCTGCCGGCCAGCGCCGGATGCAGGCGCGCCAGCAGGAACACGCCGCACTTCACCATCGTGGCGGAGTGCAGGTAGGCCGAGACCGGCGTGGGCGCCGCCATGGCGTGCGGCAGCCAGAAGTGGAACGGGAACTGGGCCGATTTCGTGAAGGCGCCCAATAGCACGCAGAGCAGCGCCGGGACGTAGAGCGGATGGGCCTGGATCTGCGCGGCCGAGGCCAGCACCACGTCCAGTTCGAAGCTGCCGACGATGCGGCCGATCATCAGCACGCCGGCCAGCAGTGCCAACCCGCCCGCACCCGTGATCGCAAGGGCCATCCGTGCGCCGCGGCGAGCCTCGCGTTCGCCGTTCCAGAACCCGATCAACAGGAACGACGCGATCGACGTCAGCTCCCAGAACACGACCAGCAGCAGCAGGTTGCCGGCGACCACTACGCCGAGCATCGCGCCCATGAAGAGGGCGAGGCTGGCGAAGAAGCGCTGCGGCGGGTCGTCGTCGGCCAGGTACCAGTAAGCGTAGAGGACGATCAGCGCGCCGATGCCCAGCACCAGCAAGGCGAACATCCACGCGAAGCCGTCGAGCCGCAGCGAGAACGCGAGGCCGATCTCCGGCAGCCAAGGGGCCGAGAAGCGCGGCACGTCGCCACCGAACACCGCCGGGGCCAGCGTGAACAGCGCCGCGAGTCCGACGAGCGCTCCGCCTCCCGCCAGCATCGCCGCCATCGCACGGCTGGCCCGCGGCATCAGCGCGAGCAGCAGTGCGGCGACGAAAGGCGAAGCGAGCAGGAAAGGCAGAAGCACGGCGAGCCGTCCGTTCAACAAAGTGAAAATTATGCCTGCGACGGCCATCCGCGGGGTCCATCGGCCGTGAACCGGACGCCGGCCCCCGTGCCCAGGGGCGGACGCCGCTTATGCCAAATCGTCACTGGACGATGATTATTCATCGCTTCATCTTGATGGAACGATATATGGCGCTCCCACCATGCCGCTCTCCCGCCTCCCCTCCCCGTCCGGCACCCGCCCGGCCTCCCGTCTCGACCTCGTGCTGATCGGGGCGCGCGGGCAGGTGGGCAGCGCGTTCCGCCGCCGCCTGGCCGAGCAGCACGCCGCCATCGCCCGGCGCGCGGGAATCGACCTTCGACTGCTCGCCGCGTTCGACCGCCGGGGGTTCGCCTACGACCTCGAAGGCCTCGCGCCCGCGGAGCTCGACGCCGCCCTGCGGCCGCGCCGCGAGGACGCCATCGAAGCCCTGTTCGCGCACCTGCAATCGCCGCGGCAGGCGCCGGCCCTGGTGGTGGACTGCACGGCGAGCGACGCCATCGCGGCCCGCTACCCCGAGTGGCTGGCCAGCGGCCTCGGCATCGCCACGGCCAACAAACGTGCGAACGCCCGCGAGCTCGCGTTCTACCGTCAGATCCAGCGGGCCGCCGCGGCCAGCGGCGCCCCGTATCGCTTCGAAACGACGGTGGGCGCGGCCATCCCGATCCTCGGACCCCTGCGCGACCTCGCCCTGCGCGGCGAGGGAGTGCGCGCCATCCAGGGCGTGCTCTCCGGCTCGCTGAGCTTCCTGCTCGAGCGCCTGCACGGCGGCCAGCGCTTCTCCGCCGCGCTCGCGGAAGCGCAATCGCTGGGCTACACCGAACCGGACGCCGGCGAGGACCTGCGTGCCGACGATCTCGTTCGCAAGCTGCTGGTGCTGGCCCGCGAGGCCGGCTTCGCCCTCGAGCCGCACGAGGTGTCGGTGACGCCGTTCGCCGAGTGCGCCGCCACCCATCCCGGCGACTGGGCTTCGCATCTCGACGCAGAGGACGCCCGCTGGGCCGCGCGCATCGCCGGCGCCAAGGCGACGGGCACGCGCTGGACGATCCTCGCCGAAGTCGATGCGGCGGGCGCGCGCATCGCCCTGCGCGAGCTCGAGGCCACGTCGCCGTTCGCCACCCTGCCTGCGGGGCAAAACCTCGTGCGCATCGAGACCGATCTGCAGCACGAGCGGCCGCTGTGGCTGGGCGGCCCGGGCGCCGGTCCCGACATCACCGCCGCCGGCGTGCTCAGCGACGTCATCGCCGCCGGACAGGCGCTGGTGCGCGGCGCTCAGGCCGACAGCAGGCGGCGCAGCGTCGCGGCGTAAGCGGCGGCCGCCGACTCACGCTGCGGATGGCGGCCCTCGGCCACGACGCGCCGCCCCGCCACGAAGACATCGCGCACCAGTGGACGGTTGCCGCAGAACACCCAGCGATCCAGCACGTCCTCGTGGGTGGCGCCCACCATCGCCGGCGCCTCGGCATCGAGCACCAGCGCGTCCACGGCCGAACTCGCATCGAGCACGCCGACGGCCTGTCCGGTCGATGCCGCCGCTGAGGCCGCGACCGCGACCAGCATGGCTTCGGCATTGCTGCCCGGCCCGAGCAGCGCGCGACTGCGCTTCTGTTCCACCAGTCGCTGGCCGTACTCCAGCCAGCGCAGCTCCTCGATGGGCGACACCGACACATGGCTGTCCGAGCCAATGCCATAGCGTCCGCCAGCTGCGAGGAAAGCGCGCAGCGGGAACAGGCCGTCGCCGAGATTGGCTTCGGTGGTCGGGCAGATCGCCACCGTGGCACCGCTGGCCGCGATGCCGCGGATTTCCGCCTCATCGAGATGCGTCGCGTGCACCAGCGTCCAGCGCGCATCCACGGGCAGTTCGTCCAACAGCAACTGCACCGGGCGGCGGCCGTGCGTCGCGAGGCCATCGGCCACTTCCGCCTGCTGCTCGGCGATGTGCAGGTGCACCGGCATCCCCGGCTCGTCGAGGGCGGCAAGCACCTCGCGCATCGTCGGCAGCGTCACGGCACGGAGGCTGTGGAAGGCCACGCCAACGCGCACGCCCGGCATCGCCGATGACGCGCTGCGCAAGTCGTCGATGAGGCGCACGAACGCATCGGTGGCATGGCCGAAACGTTGCTGGCGTTCGGAGAGCGCGCGGCCATCGAAACCGCCGTGCTGGTAGAGCACGGGCAACAGTGTGAGGCGGAGGCCGACGGACTGCGCAGCGGCGAGGATCGCTTCGGCCATCGCCGCCGGCCGCGCATAGGGCCGGCCATCGACGTCGTGATGGAGGTAATGGAACTCGCAGACGCTGGTGAAGCCGGCCTCGAGCATCTCGATGTAGAGCTGGCGGGCGATGGCATGCACGTCGTCCGGCGACAGCGTGGCCGCGAAGCGATACATCCATTCGCGCCAGGTCCAGAAGCTGTCGGCGTCCGACTGCTGGCGCTCGGTGAGGCCCGCCATCGCGCGCTGGAAGGCATGCGAATGCAGGTTGGCGATGCCCGGCACCACCCAGGCCGAGCGCGTCGCGACATCGACCGGCAGCGCGGCATCGGTGCGCCACTGGCGTCCATCGAACAGCGCATCGGCCTGCAGCAGGGTCATCGGATCGGCTCGCGTCGGGAGGCCGACATGCTAAGGCCTGCGCCGGTATGCTCGCGACTTCCGCATCGATCGAACTCCCTCGTGGCGCCTTCGACCTTCCTGCTGCGCAACATCCGCCTGGTCACGCTCGACGGCGCGGGAGGCTATGTGCCCGTCGAGGACGGCGCCGTGGCGGTCGTCGATGGCCGCATCGCGCAGGCCGGGCGGCTCGACGCCTTGGCCGACGATCATCGTGGCCTCCAACCGGTCGACGGCCAGCAGGCCTTGCTCACGCCTGGGCTCATCGACTGCCACACCCATCTGGTGTTCGCCGGCGACCGCGCGGGCGAGTTCGAGCAGCGCTTGAACGGCGCGAGCTACGAAGCCATCGCCAAGGCTGGCGGCGGCATCCTCTCGACGGTGCGCGCCACGCGAGCCGCCGCCGACGACGCCCTGCTCCGCGAATCGCTGCCGCGCGCACAAGCGCTGGTGGCGAGCGGCTGCACCACGCTGGAGATCAAGTCCGGTTACGGCCTGACGCTGGCCGACGAAGCGAAAATGCTGCGCGTCGCCCGGCGTATCGGCGAGGTGCTCGGCATCACGGTCCGCACCACCTTCCTCGGCGCACACGCCGTGCCGCCGGAATACGCCGGACGCGCCGACGACTACGTGGCCGCGCTCATCGACTGGCTGCCCGTGCTGAAGACAGAGAGGCTCGTCGACGCCGTCGACGCCTTTTGCGAGCGCATCGGTTTCGATGCCGCGCAGACCACCCGGGTCTTCGAGGCCGCGCGGGCGCTGGGCCTGCCGGTGAAGCTGCACGCCGACCAGCTCAGCGACGGTGGCGGTGCCGCGCTGGTCTCCGCGTTCCATGGCCTGTCGGCCGACCATGTCGAATACACCGGCGAGGACGCCGTCGCGGCGATGGCCGCGACCGGCACCGTGGCGGTGCTGCTCCCGGGCAGTTACCACTGCCTGCGCGAGACGAAACAGCCGCCCATCGACGCGTTCCGACGCCATCGGGTGCCGATGGCGGTCAGCACCGATCTGAATCCGGGGACGTCCCCGCTGCGTTCCTTGCCGCTCGCGATGTCGCTGGCCTGCACGCATTTCCGGCTGACGCCGGAAGAAAGCCTGCGCGGCGCGACCCACCACGCCGCCACCGCGCTGGGGCTGGACGACCGCGGACGCCTTGCCGAGGGCCTGCGCGCCGACCTCGCGCTGTGGCCGGTGCGGCATCCCGCCGAACTCAGCTATTGGCTCGGCGCCGTGAGACCGACCGCCCTCTGGTCCGCCGGAAGGCGCCTGCCAGCCGCTGCCTGATCGCTCTCAGAGCGACTGGGCGAGGGTGATCGCTTTCTGGATTTTCTCCGGGTTCGGCGTGCGGAGTTCGGAAACGTTGATCTGCACTTCGCTCGCGCCTTTCACGAAGTAGATCGTGCCTACGCCGGTTTCGCTGGTGCTGTAAGCCTGCTCACCCAGCGAAGGCTGCGGCTGGAAACTCGTCGTGGTGGCGGCAAGTTCGCGTCGCGACGCCAGGTTGGCGAGGGCCTTCGCCTCCGAGACCGGCGTCGCGACGAAGATTTCCACGGTGTGGGTGGGCGCGTCCTTGGCGAACTCGATGGTGCCGACGCCGGCGTTGTAGGTGCAGCGCGAGTCCCACACGTAGCCGCTGATGCGGGGTTCGACCTTCTGCACCAGCTCGAACACCAGATCCGGATAGACCGCGGCCAGCTTCTCCGCCGGCAGCCAGGCGCAGGCGTCCACCGGCGCCACCGATTTCAGCTGCTCGAATTCGGGATCGACCACGGACGCCACCGGTGCGGGAGCGGCACTGGCCTCAGGGGCCGCAGCCGCCGACGGCGACGCCTCGTCCGAGGCCGGCGCTCCGCAGGCCACGAGGCCGGACAGGGCAAGGGTGGTGATCGACAGCATCGTCCAGCGCGTCATCGGCAGTCTCCGTGCGAGGGGGGTGCCGGCGACTTTAGGAACCGTCCCCCCACAACGCAAACGCCCCGCGCGAGGCGGGGCGTTCATGGCGGCACCGAGGAGCAGGCGCCGCATCCGGCCGGGCTCGGGGCCCGGCCCGTGGCGATCAGGCCGAAGCCTTCTTGGCCGGAGCCTTCTTGGCCGGGGCCTTCTTCGCGGCCGGCGCCTTGGCCGGGGCGGCCTTCACGGCCGTCGTGCCGGCCTTGACGACCGACTGGTGCGGACGGGCGTTGCCATAGGACGCGTTGTAGCGCTTGCCCTTGGCGGTCTTGCGGTCACCCTTACCCATGGGACACTCCTGAATGCTTGTGGGGTTGATCGGAAAGGGGCGGGAGTGTAGCACCAGCGTCATGGGCATGCGCATGGGCCTCACAGGCGACCTCGGCCGCCTGCCCGTGCGCGAGGCGCAGGTTCAGCAGGTGCGCCACCGCCACGAGGGTCCCCGCCGTCGTCATCGTCAGCGCATGCAGCAGGGCATGGTCGTGGATGGCCGGGACGAAGCGCTCCGCGAACAGGATCGCCAGCCCGGTGAGCAGCAGCGGCCAGGCGAAGAAGCGGCCGTGCGCGCGAAGGCTGTGGCCCACGGACAGCGCGGCGAACACGGTGGTGAAGGCAAGGAAGAAGCCTTCGAAGGCATGCGAGGCCAGGAACTCGAGGCCGAGTGCCGGGAGAAAGGCCATGGCCAGCGGCAGGACGGCGCAGTGCACCGCGCACAGGGTGGCCGCCGTCGCGCCGAGCCGGTCGTACCAGCGCCCGCGCGCTTCCGCGGACGGGTTCGTAGCAGGGAGAGAGCGCGGCATGACTTCCGGGACGGGTTGAGCTCGGGACGCAATACTATAACATCAGGGGTTAAACCCCCGTTTCACTACCCCACTCCACCCGGATGCCGTTCATGACCCGATCGCTTGTGCGTTCCGCCCTCGCCCTGTCCGTCGCTGCTGCGCTTGCCGCACCGGCTTTTGCCGCCGACGCGTCCCATCCGCACGCCACGCAGGCCGCACGCGAGGAAGCCCGCAAGCTCGACGAGGTGAAGGTCACCGCCAGTCCGCTCGACACCGCGCTCGACGAGCTCGCGCGTCCAGTCGACGTCCTCGCCGGCGTCGCGCTCGACGACCGCCGCACTGGCACGCTGGGCGAGACGGTCGCCTCCCTGCCGGGCGTGCAGAGCAGCCACTTCGGCCCCGGCGTCGGCCGCCCGATCATCCGCGGCCTCGACGGTGCGCGCGTCTCGGTGCTGGCGAACGGCCTGTCCACGCTGGATGTTTCCACCGTCAGCGTCGACCACGCGGTCTCCGTCGAGCCCTTCCTCGCCGACAGCATCGAAGTGCTGAAGGGCCCGGCCAACCTGTTCTTCGGCAATGGCGCCATCGGTGGCGCCGTCAACGTCGTCGACAACCGCATCCCGACCGAGCGCAGCGAGCGCTTCATTTCCGGCCGCGCCGAGCTGCGCACGGGCACGGGCAATGACGAGAAGGCTGGCCTGGTCCGCCTCGATGGCGGCAGCGGCAATTGGGCCTGGCACATCGACGGCCTGCTGCGCGACACCGCCGACATCGACGTGCCGGACTACGTCTACTCCGCCGATCTGCGCGCCGAGGAAATCGCCGAAGGCAAGAACCCGGCGAACTTCGAGCGCGGCACGCTGGAGAACTCGGCCACCAACAGCCGCTCGCTGGCCGGTGGTTTCGCCTACCTTGGTGACCGCTTCTTCTTCGGCGGCGCGCTGTCGAACTACGGCACCGACTACGGCATCCCGGGCGGCCATGGCCACGGCGGCGGGGAAGAAGGCGGCGTCCGCATCGAGCTCGACCAGGACCGCTCGGACCTGCGCTTCGGCGTGAACGACCTCGGCCCGCTGAAGCAGGTCGCGCTGCACGCCACGTTCAACGAGTACGAGCACGTCGAGTTCGAAGGCACCGAGATCGGCACGCGCTTCATCAACGAGGCCAGCGAAGCCCGCCTTGAAGCCGTGCAGAACGAGATCTGGGGCTGGAACGGCGCGATCGGCCTGCAGTACGGCGATCGTGATTTCGAAGCCCTCGGCGACGAGGCTTTCGTGCCGGCCAGCACCAGCCGCGACCGCGGCGTGTTCGTGATGCAGGAGCGCGAATTCGGCGCCTTCAAGCTCGAACTCGGCGCGCGCCACGACCGCATCGACGTCGGCATGGCCGACGGCCTCGTCGAGCGTGACTTCGACACCAACAGCGGCTCGATCGGCTTGCGCTGGGCCCCGGCCGAACTGTGGCACCTGACGCTGAACCTCGACCGCGCCGAGCGCGCCCCGGGCGCCGAGGAACTGTTCGCCGAAGGCACGCATGTCGCCACTTCGACCTACGAGATCGGCGACCCGTTCCTCGACACCGAGACGGCCGACCGCGCCGAGCTTGGCGTGCACCTGCACGGTGATCGCTTCGAAGGCCGCGCCGCGATCTACCAGACGCGCTTCGACGACTTCATCTACCTCGCCGACACCGGCCTCGAGATCGACGACCTGCCGGTGCGCGTGTGGACGCAGGCCGACGCCGATTTCCGCGGCTGGGAGATCGAAGGCACGGTCACGCTGACCGAGGCCGCGAACGGCACCTGGACGCTGCGCGGCTTCGCCGACGGCGTGAGCGCGGAACTGGACGCCGGCGGCAACCTGCCGCGCATCGCCCCGGGCCGCTTCGGCCTCGACCTCGGCTGGACCCTCGACGCGTGGCGCGCCGGCCTCGGTGCCGTGCGTTACCGCTCGCAGGACGACGTGGCCGCGGGCGAGACGGCGACGGACGGCTTCACTCTGGTCAACGCCCAGGTCGCCTACCACTGGGACACGCAGACCTTCGGCTGGGAGGCCTACCTGCAGGGCAGCAACCTCACCGACGAGGAAGCCCGCCTGCACACCTCCTTCCTGAAGGACGTGGCGCCGCTGATGGGTCGCAACTTCACCGCCGGCCTGCGCGTGTTCTTCTGGTCCAAGCCGCGGTACCGAAACGGAAAACCCCGCTCCGGCGGGGTTTTTCTTTGGTCATCCCGCCCGGGACACGTGAGCGCCCTACTCCTCGCGCTCTTCCTCGGAGCCGGATTCGGCGTCCGGACGCTCGGACGGGTCCTCGTCCATGTCCTCGGCTTCGGGCTGACGGCGCGCGAGCGCCTCGGCGGCATCGACCACCGCCTGCTGCTCACTGCTGAGTTTGCCGATGTGGAAGGCGGCATAGCCCGGCAGGACCTGCTGGTTCAGCGACATGCCGAGGATGCGCCCCGGGAAGGGCGCGAGGATCTCGCTGCGGCGGCTGGTGATCGGATCGACGACGTAGCCCAGCGACTGGCCGGGCTTCACCGTCTGGCCGAGCTGCACCGCACTGAAGAGGAAGCCCCCGGCATTCGTGCGCACCCAGCTCGAATCCTGGTAGATCGGCGTGGCGTCGGCGTCGTCGCCGGCATGCGCTTCCGATTCCAGCATGTCCATGCGGTGCATCAGCGCGCGGATGGCATCCGCGGCGGGTGCGATGTGCTCTTCCTCGAGGAAGTGCGGCGCACCGACCTCGAAGGTCACGGCCGGGATGCCGGTGCCGACGGCGGCGAGGCGCAGCATGCCGCGCGTACCCGGGCTATGCAGCACGAGGGTGTTGCCGAAGCCGCGGGTGAACTCCAGCACCTCGGGGTTGGTGAGGTCGGCGCGGATCTGCGGCAGGTTGCTGCGCTGGAACGAGCCGGTGTGGAAATCGACCAATGCGTCGCAGCGCCGCACGATGTCGTTGAAGAACCCGTGCGCCAGCCGCGAGGCGATGCTGCCGCTGCGCGTGCCGGGGAAGTGCCGGTTGAGGTCGCGACGGTCGGGCAGGTAGCGGTTGTTCCGGGTGAAGCCGAAGACGTTGACGATCGGCGCCACCACGAGGGTGCCGTTGAGCCGGGTGGCGTCCACCTCATCGCCGATGCGGCGCGCCACCTCGATGCCGTTCAACTCGTCGCCGTGGATGCCGGCGATCAGGCACAGCACCGGGCCCGGCTTGGCGCCATGCAGGACCGTGATCGGACTGGGCAGCTCGCCGCGGCCGATGCCGTCCGGCGGGCGCCAGGACAGGCGCTGGCGCGTGCCGGGCAGCACGAAGCGGTCGAGCATCTGGAATGGCGTGATCAGCTCGCCGGTGGCCTCGTCGTCCGGCGAGGTGGGCGCGGCGATCAGCCGCGGTGGCGCAGGGCCGACCGGCGTGGCGGCCCGCGGCGATTCGGCGGGGAAATCCTGCGGGGCGGCCGCCAGCGGCATCGCGACCGCCGTGGTGGCAAGGGCAGCCAACACGGCCATGCGAAGACGGAAGGTCGACGCGGCGCCGAGGGCGAACTCGGTGACCGGCCTCATGCCGCGGCCTTCCCGGCGCAATGCGCACACACGCCCAGCACTTCGAGGTAGGACGAGGCCGGCTCGAAGCGCTGCGCGCGAGCGAGCGCATCGAGCTGCGCGGCGATCGTTTCGTCCTCCAACTCCTGCGCGCTCTCGCAGGCCTTGCAGATCAGGATCGGCACGACGTGCCCGGCCAGCGGGTGGTGGCAGGCGAGGAAGGCGTTGATCGAGACGAGGCGATGGATGAAGCCGTTCTCGAGCAGGAAGTCGAGGGCGCGATACACGGTGGGCGGCGCCGACGCGCCCGGCCCCCCGCGCATGCGCTCCAAGAGGTCGTAGGCCTTCACCGGCTTGCCGGCTTCGGCGATCTGCTTCAGGGCCTCGGCGCGGATCGGCGTGAGGTTCAGGCCGCGCTCGCGGCAGGCCTTCTCGACGGCACGGACGAATTCGCCCGCCCCGTGCGTGTGCAACTCGGGGTGGGCGCAAGCGTGGTCGGCGTGGGCGTGCGGGCGTTCCGTGGCCATGGGCGACAGCCTAGCGCGAAGCCCGCGGTCAGGGCGCGCGGTCGGCGATCTTCTGCAGTGCGGCGTCGATGCGCTTCAGCGCCTCGTCGCGGCCGGCGAGGTAGACGGTGTGGTCGATCGACGGCGACACCTGGGTGCCGGTGATGGCCACGCGCAAGGGCTGCGCCAGCTTGCCCATGCCGATGCCGAGCGCCTCGACCGTGTCGGCGAGGCTCTGCTGCACGGCGGCCGGCGACCACTCCGACTGCGCGGCGATGCGCGTGCGGACGTCGGCCAGCGGCGCGGCGGCGCCCTCGACGAGATGCTTGTCGACGGCGGCGCTGTCGTACTCGGCGAGCGGCGCGTACCAGACGCGGGCGCGCTCGGCCATTTCCTTCAGGGTCTTGCAGCGCTCGGCGAGCGCGACCACCACTTCGGCGCTCTTCGGGCCGCGCGTCGGGTCCATGCCCTGGTCGCGCAGGTGCCATTCGAGGTGCACGGCGGTGGCGGCCGGGTCGTCGGTCTTGAAGTAGTGCTGGTTGAGCCAATCGAGCTTGTCGCGGTCGAAGCGCGAGGCGCTGTGGTTGACGTCCTCGACGCGGAACAACCGCACCATGTCGGCGATGGAGAAGATCTCCTGGTCGCCGTAGCTCCAGCCGAGGCGCACGAGGTAGTTCAGCAGCGCGTGCGGCAGGTAGCCGTCGTCGCGCCACTGCATCACGCTCACCGCGCCGTGGCGCTTCGAGAGCTTGGTGCCATCGGGCCCGAGGATCATCGGCAGGTGGGCGAAGCGCGGGGCCTTGGCGCCGAGGGCTTCGTAGATGTTGATCTGCCGCGGGGTGTTGTTGACGTGGTCGTCGCCGCGGATCACGTCGGTGATCTGCATGTCGAGATCGTCGACCACGACCGCGAAGTTGTAGGTCGGGAAGCCGTCCGAGCGCTCGATCACCAGATCGTCGAGTTCGGCATTGGCCCACTCGATGCGGCCCTTCACGGCGTCGTGGAAGACCACGCTGCCGCCCTCCGGGTTGCGGAAGCGGATGACTCGGTTCGGGTCGTCGCGGTACGGGGCGTTCTCGGTGCGGTACTTGCCCGAATAGCGCGGCTTGATGCCTGCGGCCATCGCGGCGTCGCGCGCGGCCTGGATCTCGTCCTTGGTCTCGTAGGCGTAGTAGGCCTTGCCGGCCTGCACCAGCTCCGAAGCCACCTGGCGGTACCGCTCGAGGCGGTGGGTCTGGTAGATCGGGCCTTCGTCCGGGTTCAGGCCCAGCCAGGCCATGCCGTCGAGGATCGCTTGCACCGCCTCCGGCGTGCTGCGCTCCTGGTCGGTGTCCTCGACGCGCAGCACGAACTGGCCGCCGCGGCTGCGCGACTCCAGCCAGCAGTAGAGCGCGGTGCGGGCGCCGCCGATGTGCAGGTAACCGGTGGGGCTGGGCGCGAAGCGGGTGCGACAGGTCATGGGTGCGGCCGGGTCGGAAACGGGAACGCGCCGGCAGGGGGCCGGCGCGAGGGGCGCTAGTGTACGTCGAGTGGCGGGCCCCATAATCCCCACATCCCCGTCTTCACACCCAAGGCCGATCCATGCGCCTGATGCTTGCCGCCCTGCTGCTGGCCGCCCTGCCCGCCACCGTCTTGGCCGTACCGGCCCCCGCGCCCGCCCCACCGGCCCCGGCCGTGCCGTTGGAGCGCGTGGCGCTCGAAACCAGCGCCGGACGCATCGTGCTCGAGCTCGACCCGGGCAAGGCCCCGCAGACGGTGGCGAACTTCCTCGCCTACGTGGAATCGGGCCACTACAACGGCACGATCTTCCATCGCGTGGTGCCCAACCTGCTGGTCCAGGGCGGCGCCTTCACGCCCGACCTGCAACCCAAGCCCGAACGCGCCCCGGTGCCGCTCGAAGCGGGCAACGGCCTGAGCAACCTGCGCGGCACCATCGCGGCCGCCCGGCGCCCCGACACGCGGGATTCGGCGACGGCGCAGTTCTTCATCAACGTCGTCGACAACCCCCAGTTCGACCCGGTGGATCCAGCCAACGACATCGGGGCGGGCTACGCGGTCTTCGGACGCGTGGTCGAGGGCATGGACGTGGTGGACGCAATGCGCAAGGCCGAGACCGGCGCACAGGGCCCCTTCCCGTCGCGCGTGCCGAACCAGGCCATCGTCATCGAGCGTGCCTTGCGCCTGCCCGGTACGGCGCAATGACGACGCTGTTCCTGTCCGACCTGCATCTCGACGAATCGCGGCCGGACACGACGGCGCAGTTCGAGGCGTTCTGCGCCGGCGAGGCCCGCGAGGCGGAGGCGGTCTACCTGCTGGGCGACCTGTTCGAAGCCTTCCTTGGCGACGACGACGATGGCGAGATCGCGAACCGCGTGGCGGCGGCAACGCGTACGCTGCGCGATGCCGGCGTCCCGGTAGCCTTCCTGCGCGGCAACCGCGATTTCCTCGTCGGTTCCGACTACGCGGCACGCGCCGGCTGGACCCTGCTGCCCGATCCAGCGGTCATCCTGCTGGACGGCGAACCGACGCTGCTGATGCACGGCGACCTGCTCTGCCTCGACGACGCGGCCTACCAGGGCTTCCGGCGCCAGGTGCGTGATCCGGCGTGGCAGCAAGGCTTCCTCGCGCAACCCTTGTCCGCGCGTCGCGCCTTCGCCGCACAGGCCCGCGCCGCCAGCGCCGCGGCGCAGTCCGGCCGCGACGAGAGCATCGGCGACGTCACGCCTTCGGAGGTCGAACGGGTGATGGCCTTCTACGGCGTCCGGCGCCTGATCCACGGCCACACGCATCGGCCGGCGATGCATTCGGTGAACCTGCCGGACGGCCGGAACGGCCAACGGATCGTGCTGGGCGACTGGTACGACCAGGGCTCGGTGCTGCGCGTCGATGCGGATGGGTTCGCGCTGAGCCGGCCGGCCTAGTCGGTCCGGTCGAACGAAGCGCGACCCCTCATCCCGCGAACGCGACGCCACCCACCGGTTGCAGGCGCACGTGCTGGCCACGCGAAGGCAGCGGCTGCGCCGCGTCGAGGTCGACTTCGATCACGCCACCCTGCCCGGCCACGCTGAGCTCCAGGGTGTTGCGCGCGCCGATGCGCCGAAGGCCGCGCACTTCCGCCGGCAGGCCTTCGCCCTCGCCCACCACGCGCAACTCGTAGGGCCGGAGGTGCAAGCCGGCGGGGCCGAGCGCACCGCCGATGCGGCGAGCCACCGGGACGACGGCGTCGATGCCGGGAACGCGGAAACCCTCGGCCACCAACTCGCCGTCGATGCGGCCGCCGCGGCCGATGAAGTCGAACACGAAGCGGCTCCGAGGCTGCCGATACACCTCGTCCGGCGTGCCGACCTGCTCGATCCGGCCGGCATTGAACACCACCACGCGGTCGGCCAGCTCCAGCGCTTCTTCCTGATCGTGGGTCACGAACAGCGTGGTGTGGCCGGTGTCATCGTGCACCTGGCGCAGCCAGCGCCGCAGCTCCACGCGCACCTTGGCATCGAGCGCGCCGAAGGGCTCGTCGAGCAGCAGCAGGCGCGGCTGGATGGCCAAGGCACGCGCCAAGGCCACGCGCTGGCGCTGGCCGCCGCTGAGCTGCTCCGGGTAACGGCCGCCATAGCCGCCGAGCTGCATGCGCTCCAGCAGGTCCTCGACGCGCCGGGCGATCTCCGCTTTCGACGGTCGCTCGCTCCTCGGCTGGCTTTCCGGCCCGAAGGCGATGTTCTCGGCCACGGTAAGGTGCTTGAACAGCGCGTAGTGCTGGAAGACGAAGCCGACGCGGCGCTCGCGCAGGCTGAGCGCCGTGGCGTCGAGGTCGCCGAACAGGATGCGGCCGGCATCCACCGGCAGCAGGCCGGCGATGGCCCGCAGCAGGGTCGTCTTGCCCGAGCCCGAGGGCCCGAGCAGCGCGATCAATTCGCCGCTGCCGACGGCGAGGTCGACGCGGTCCAGGGCGACGGTGCTGGCGAAGCGCTTCGACAGGCCTTCGAGCGTGAGTTGCATGGGTGTCTCCTCAGTGCCGCGCGCCGACGGCGAGCGCGTCGCCATGGCGGTGTTCGAGCCAGGCCTTCGCCACGAGCGTGACGAGGGCCAGCAGGGTGAGCAGGGACGCGACCGCGAAGGCCGCCTGGAACTGGAACTCGCCGTGCAGGATCTCGACCTGCAGCGGCAAGGTGTTGGTGAGCCCGCGAATGTGGCCGGACACCACCGACACCGCGCCGAACTCGCCCATCGCACGGGCATTGCAGAGCAGCACGCCGTAGAGCAGCGCCCACTGGATGTTGGGCAAGGTGACCCGCCAGAACAGGCGGAATCCACCGGCGCCGAGCGAGGCCGCGGCCTCCTCTTCATCGCGGCCCTGCGATTGCATCAAGGGGATCAGCTCGCGGGCGACGAAGGGAAAGGTGACGAACACCGTGGCGAGGACGATGCCGGGCGTGGCGAACAGGATTTGGATGTCGTGCTCCTGCAACCACGCACCGAACCAGCCGTGCGCGCCGAACAGCAGCACCAGCACCAGACCAGAGACCACCGGCGAGATCGCGAACGGCAGGTCGATCAGGGCCAGCAGCAGGCGCTTGCCGCGGAACTCGAACTTCGTCACCGCCCATGCCGTGGCGAGGCCGAAGACCGCGTTCAAGGGCACGGCGATGGCGGCGACGGTGAGCGTGAGTGCGATGGCGGCGCGGGTGTCGGGTTCATCGACGGCCGCCCACCAGGCCTGCACGCCCTGGGCGAACGCCTCCACCATCACGACGGCCAAAGGCAGCAGCACGAGGGCCGCCATCAGGCCGACCGCCAGCACGATCAGGAGCACCCGCAGCCACAGCGGTTCGTCGAGGGCGCGATCAGCCATGGCGAGTCTTCCGCTGCAGCAGGCCCAGGGCCAGCAGGGTGAGGAAGCTGATGGCGAGCATCAGCGTGGCGATACCGGTGGCGCCAGCGTAGTCGTACTCCTCGAGCCGGATGACGATCAGCAGCGGCGCGATCTCGGAGACGAAGGGGATGTTGCCGGCGATGAAGATCACCGAGCCGTACTCGCCGAGGCCTCGCGCGAAAGCGAGGCTGAAGCCGGTCAGGATGGCCGGGAACAGCGGCGGGAACACCACCCGGCGCACGATGGTCCAGCGCGAGGCCCCGAGCGTGGCCGCGGCCTCCTCGAACTCGCGGGTGGCGGTTTCAAGGATGGGCTGCAGCGTGCGCACCGCGAACGGCAGGCCGATGAAGACCAGCGCCAGCACGATGCCGGCGGGACGCTGCGCGACGGCGAGGCCGAGCGGCTCAAGGAATTGCCCGACCCAGCCGGTGCCCGAATAGAGGGCGGTCAGGGCGATGCCGGCCACCGCGGTGGGCAGGGCGAACGGCAGGTCGACCATCGCGTCGATCAGCTTCCGACCCGGAAACGAATAGCGCACGAGCACCCACGCGATGAGCGTGCCCGCGGCGGAAGCGATAGCGGCGGCGAGAAACGCGGTGGAGAAGCTGAGCCAGAGCGCGTGCTGCACGCGCTCGCTCTGCAGCAACTGCCACCAGCCCTCGAGGCCGAGATCGACGCTGCGCAGGACCAGCGCGGCCAGCGGCAGCAGGATCACCGCGCCCAGCCACGCCAGCGACAGGCCCAGCGTCAGGCCGAAACCCGGCACCGGGTCGCGCCAGCGGGGCCGCGACGCTGCACGGCGTGCGGCAGCGTCCGTCGATGACGCGCCCAATGGCGTTTGCTCGATCACGGCGCTCATGGTCGGTCAGCGGGCGCCGAGCTGGAAGATCTGGTCGAACACGCCGCCTTCCGCGAAGTGCGTGCGCTGCGCCTGCGCCCAACCGCCGAAGTGCGCGATGTCGACGAGCTCGACCGGCTTGAACGGCGCGAGCAACGCCGCATCGAGGCCCTCGCGGCGCGACGGACGGAAATGGTGCTTCGCGGCCAGCGCCTGGCCGGCCGGCGTGTACAGGAACTCGAGGTAAGCCTGCGCCACGGCGCGCGTGCCGCGGGCGTCGACGTTGCGGTCGACGATGGCCACCGGCGGCTCGGCGAGGATGGACAGCGAAGGCACCACCAGTTCGTACTGGTCGCCGCCGGGCTGCGCCAGCACGAGCAACGCCTCGTTCTCCCACGCGACCAGCACGTCGCCGATGCGTCGCTGCACGAAGGTCGTGGTCGAACCGCGCGCGCCGGTGTCGAGCAGGGGCGCATTGCGATACACCGAACCGACGAAGGCGCGGACCTTGGCTTCGTCGTTGGCGAAGGCGCGCTGCCCCCACGCCCACGCGGCCAGGTAGTTCCAGCGCGCACCGCCCGAGGTCTTCGGATTCGGCGTCACCACCCCCACGCCGGGCTTCGCCAGGTCGCCCCAGTCGCGGATGCCCTTCGGGTTGCCCTTGCGGACGAGGAAGACAATCGTCGAGGTGTAGGGCGAACTGTTGTTGGGCAGGCGGGACTGCCAGTTCGCGGGCAAGGCGCGCGCATGGGTGGCGATGCTGTCGATGTCACCGGAGAGCGCCAGCGTCACCACGTCGGCGCGCAGGCCATCGATGACCGAACGAGCCTGCTTGCCGGAGCCGCCATGCGAGGTCTGGATGCGCAGGTCCTCGCCCGTCTTCGCCTTCCACTGCGAGGCGAAGGCGGCATTGACCTCCTGGTAGAGCTCGCGGGTGGGGTCGTAGCTGACATTGAGCAACGTGGTGCTAGCCAGCAGGACGCCTGGCAGGGTCGCGGCGAGCACGGCGAACAGGCCGATGCGAAGGCGCTGGGCGATGGGGGCTCTGGCGTTTTTCATGAAAGTGTCCTGGGGCAGTGGGGCACGCATCGCGCCTTGGAACGGTTTAGTGGCGCGGGTGTTCAAAGAGTGTTTGCGGTACGGAAAAGATTCGGAAAACCAGACGCAGGGCGGGGCCCGCTTTCCCACGTCCGCCGGGATGGCGACGGTGGTGTGCGCCGAGGGAGCCGACCTTGACGCGGGTCAAGGCGCGTCGAAGCGAGTCTTCTCGCTGCGGACCACCTGGACGATGCGGGCTTGGTGCAGCACCACTTCGATGGCCCCGAAGGCCGTCCCGCGGATGGCGCGGATCACGGCGGCCTCCTCCTCGCTGAGGCGCTCGGCCGGGCGCGATTCGGTACGGGTCGGGGAAAGATGCAGCGGGGGGCGGGCGGACATGGGAGCCTCCGGTCGGAGCGGTGTGGGGTTCAGTCGATGAGCAAGGGTTCGAGCGCGGCGGCGTGATCGGCCAGTACGCGCAAGCTGCGACGGTCGAGGACGTTGCTCATGGCTTCGCGCACGTCGGCCATCAGGTCGCGCACGGCGCAGCGGGCGGGATCCGGGCAATCGCTGCACGGCTCGAAGGCGGTGACGCTGGCGCAACGCAGCGGCGCGATCGGGCCGTCGATGCAGCGGATCAGGTCGCCGACGGCCATGCTTTCGGCCGGCCGGGCCAGCGCATGCCCGCCCTGCAGACCGCGGCGGCTCTCGACGAACCCGCCGAGCCTGAGTTCGACAAGGATCGTCTCGAGGAACTTCTCGGGCACGCGGGCCTCCCGCGCGATGCGGTGGGCCGGCATGGGCTGGCCGGGATTCCGGGCCAGAACCACGAGGGCGCGGAGGGCGTACTTGGCTTTTCGGGTGAGCATTTCCGAGTGATTCCATGGGAAATGCCGGGCGGGCGGAAACGCCGCCGAGGTATGTGCTTATGCCCGGCGCTCGGTGCTCCCGGAAATGTCTACATGACCGGTAGGCATTCACGGCAAGCCGAATGTCCACATAACCGGTAGGCATTCGTAAGTCCGCGACGCCTAAAGCAATTCTGGCCGCCCCTCCCCAGCGTGGCCGCCATGACGACCCTTCCTCCCCTTTCGGCAAGCATTCGACTCACCTTGGCCCTGTCGGCGCTCGGACTCGCGGGCTCGGTCACCGCCGCGCCGGCCACCTCCACGGCCACGTCCGCCGATCACAGCGCCGACTACGCCGCCAGCGCCACGGTCGCCACCCTCGATGCCATCGAAGTGACCGGCGCCCGCCGCCGCGAGGAGGAAGCGCAGGACGTGCCGATCCCGCTCACCGTACTCAACCGCGAGACGCTGTCGCGCAGCGGCGTGTTCAATGTGTCGCGCCTGCAGAACCTCACGCCCTCGCTGCAGTTCTATTCCAGCAACCCACGCAACACGGCGGTGAACATCCGCGGTCTCGGCCAGCCCTACGGCCTCACCAACGACGGCATCGAGTCGGGCGTCGGCTTCTACGTCGATGGCGTGCTCTACGCGCGCCCGGCCTCCACCACGCTCGATTTCATCGACGTCGAGCGCATCGAGGTGGTGCGCGGCCCGCAGGGCACGCTGTTCGGCAAGAACACCACCGCCGGCGCGATCCTCGTCACCACGCGCCGCCCGAGCTTCACGCCCTCGACCGACCTCGAAACGAGCTTCGGCAGCGAAGGCTTCGTGCAGGCGAAAGCCTCCGTGACGGGGCCCTTGTCCGAGAACGTGGCGGGCCGCCTCTCGTTTTCCGGCACGCGCCGCGACGGCGTGGTGCGCAACGTGCTCACCGGGCGCGACACCAACGAGCTCGACAACCTTGGCCTGCGCGGCCAGCTGCTGTTCCAAGGCTGGGAGAACACCGAAGCCCTGTTCGCGTTCGACGTCACCCGCCAGCGGCCGGAGGGCTACGCGCAGGTGCTGGCCGGTGTGGCGCCCACCTTCCGCGGAACGCCGGGCTTCGCCTCATCGCTGTATGGCATCGGGCCGAATCCGAACGCCAATCCGCGGCGCCATTTCTGGGGAATCATCAGCGAGCTCGGCTACACGCCGCCGAACGTCGACCTCGCCTCGCGCACCGTGCGCCCCTTCGACCGCGTGATCGACACCGGCAC
>JAIXTZ010000002.1 GCA_027483745.1 Lysobacteraceae bacterium | reverse complement strand
TTCGCCGCCTCGGGCGACGACAAGGACGCGCTGAAGCTGCAGGTCAAGCCGAACCTCGGCATCGTCACCGCGTACAACGACATGCTGTCGGCGCACCAGCCGTTCGCGACCTATCCCGAACTGATCAAGATGGCCGCGCGCAACGCCGGTGGCACCGCGCAGGTGGCCGGCGGCGTGCCGGCGATGTGCGACGGCGTCACCCAGGGCCGTACCGGCATGGAGCTCTCGCTGTGGTCGCGCGACACCATCGCCCAGGCCACCGCCGTCGCCCTCTCGCACGACATGTTCGACGCCGCGCTGATGCTGGGCGTCTGCGACAAGATCGTGCCCGGCATGCTGATGGGCGCGCTGGCCTTCGGGCACCTGCCGGTGGTCTTCGTGCCCGCGGGCCCGATGCCTTCCGGTCTGCCGAACAAGGAAAAGGCCGCCGTCCGCCAGCGCTATGCCGAGGGCAAGGCCACGCGCGAGGAACTGCTCGCGGCGGAGTCGGCCAGCTACCACTCGGCCGGCACCTGCACCTTCTACGGCACGGCCAACAGCAACCAGATGCTGATGGAAGTGATGGGCCTGCACCTGCCGGGCAGCGCCTTCGTGAACCCCGGCACCACGCTGCGCGACGCGCTCACCGTCGCGGCCGCCGAGCAGGCGCTGCGCGTCACCGCGCTCGGCGACGACTGGCGGCCGATCGGCCACACGGTGGACGAGAAAGCCATCGTCAACGCCATGGTCGGCCTCGCGGCGACGGGCGGTTCGACCAACCACGTCATCCACCTCGTGGCCATGGCCCGCGCCGCCGGCCTGCGCATCACCTGGGACGACCTCGACGAGCTCTCGCGCGCCACGCCGCTGATGGCCCGCGTGTACCCGAACGGCTCGGCCGACGTGAACCACTTCCACGCCGCGGGCGGCCTCGGCTTCGTCATCCGCGAACTGATCGACGCCGGCCTGCTGCACGGCGACCTGACCTGCGTGCACGGCGGCGACCTGCGCCAGCAGTCGCTGGAACCGCATCTCGACGGCACTCGGCTGGCGTGGCGCGAACCGCCGCCCGCCAGCGGCGACCTCAGCGTGCTGCGCCCCGTGGCCGAGCCCTTCGACGCCGAAGGCGGCCTGCGCCTCGTCACCGGCCGCCTGGGGCGCGCCGTGGTGAAGATCTCGGCCGTGGCGCCGGAGCATCGCCGCATCACCGCGCCGGCCAAGGTGTTCGACGACCAGGACGACCTGCTCGCCGCCTTCAAGGCCGGCCAGCTCGATGGTGATTTCGTCGCCGTCATCCGCCGCCAGGGCCCGAAGGCCAACGGCATGCCGGAATTGCACAAGCTGACGCCAACGCTGGGCTTGCTGCAGGACCGTGGCCAGCGTGTGGCCCTGCTCACCGACGGCCGCATGAGCGGTGCTTCGGGCAAGGTGCTGGCCGCCATCCACCTGGTGCCCGAGGCCGTCGCCGGCGGGCCGATCGCCAAGCTGCGCGACGGTGACCTCATCACCATTGATGCCGAGACCTCGACCGTCGAGGTCGACGTGCCCGAGGCGGAATGGGCCGCCCGCACGCCGGCGCCGATGGACCTCGCCGGCAACCAGTTCGGTGTCGGGCGCGAGCTCTTCGCCGTGTTCCGCGAGGCCGTGGACAGCGCCGAGGACGGCGCCTGCGCCCTGTTCGGGAGGACCGGCCTGTGAGCGGGCTGCGGCGCCCCGCCCTGATCGCCGACATCGGCGGCACCAACGCGCGCTTCGCGCTGACGGATCTCGCGGCGCCGAAGCCGGACATGCATGCCGTTCGGACCCTGCCTTGCGGCGAGTACGCCAGCCTGCAGCACGCCGCCGAAGCCTACCTCGCTGACGTTGGCGTGGCGCCGTCGCAAGCCGCCATTGCGGTGGCCTGCCCGGTCGATGGCGACGCCATCCGACTCACCAATCGCGCCTGGGCCTTCTCGAAGCGCGAGCTGCAGGAGGTGCTCGGTTTCGATCGCTTCAAGGTCATCAACGATTTCGGCGCGGTGGCCTGGTCGGTGGCCGCGCTTGAAGAGAACGACGTGGTCTGCCTGCACGGCGAACCGGCCCTTCCGCAGCGCGGGCCGATCAGCGTGCTCGGGCCCGGCACCGGGCTCGGCGTGGCGATGCTGGTCGGCGACGCCACGCGCGGCTGGCAGGTGGTCGAGACCGAGGGCGGCCACGTCAGCTTCGCGCCGATCGGCGACGAGGAGCAGAAGATCCAGCGCTGGATGACCCAGCGCTTCGGCCGCACCAGCAACGAGCGCCTGCTCTGCGGCGTCGGCCTGTCGCACATCGATGCGGCACTGCGCGACCCCGGCACGGGTCCGAACCCGCTGGGCGACAGCGCCACCGTCCTGCGCGAACCCGCGGCGATCGTCGAAGCCGCGCTCGAAGGCCACGACCTCAACGCCCGTCGCACCTTGGCCCGCTTCTGCGCGGTGCTCGGCAGCGTCGCCGGCGACACGGCGCTGATCCACGGCGCCAAGAGCGTGATGATCGCCGGCGGCATCGTGCCGCGCTTCATCCCTTTCCTGCAGAGCAGCGCCTTCCGCGAGCGCTTCCTCGCCAAAGGCCGCTTCGCCGCCTACCTCGAAAAGGTGAGCCTGCACGTCATCACCCATCCCCAGCCCGGCTTGCTCGGTGCCGCCTGCGCGCTCCGGCAGGCAGAATGAGCAACGAGTAAAACCACACACGGCAGACACGGGAGCACGAGCGCAATGAGCTGGACGACGGAACAACGCAACGCGGCGGTCGATGCCGTCTTCGCCAAGGCGCCCGTGCTGCCCGTGATCGTCATCGACACGCTGGAGCAGGCGGTTCCCCTGGCTCGCGCCCTCGTGGCCGGCGGCCTGCCGGTGCTCGAAGTCACGCTGCGCACGCCAGTCGCGCTCACCGCGATGCGCCGCATCGCCGATGAGGTGGAGGGCGCCGTTCTGGGCGCGGGCACCGTGCTGACGCCGGCGGACCTCGAGGCCGCCGCCGCCGCCGGCTGCACGTTCGCCATCAGCCCTGGCGCGACGCCAGCGCTGTACCACGCCGCCGATCGCAGCCCGATCGCCTGGCTGCCGGCGGTGGCTACCGCCAGCGAGGTGATGCAGGGCCTCGCCCACGGCCACCAGCGCTTCAAGTTCTTCCCGGCGGTCAGCTCGGGGGGCATCCCCGCGCTGAAGGGCTTCGCCGGGCCCTTCCCGCAGGTGCGCTTCTGCCCCACCGGCGGCATCGATGCGGCGAGCGCGCCGGATTTCCTCGCCCTGCCCCACGTCGGCACCGTCGGTGGCTCGTGGATGCTGCCGAAGGACGCCATCACCGGCGGCGACTGGGCACGCGTTGAGCGCCTGGCTCGCGAGGCGGCGGGGCTGCGTCCGCAGCGCTGATCCGCGGTCGCCAAAGCCGCCATCACGCGGTCACCGCGCCATCTGCATCGGGCGGGGTATCCTCCCGCCCGCATGAGCCAGAAATCCCGTCCCACCTCGTTCGACATCGCCTACCGTGCAGGCGTTTCGCAGGCCACCGTCTCGCGCGCGCTGCGCGACAGCCCGCTGGTCAGCGAGGAGACGCGCAAGCGCATCCGCGAGATCGCCCGCGAGCTCAACTACAAGGTCGACAAAAACGCGTCGAACCTGCGTCGCCAGAGTTCGGTCACCTTGGCCTTGCTGCTGTTCGAGGACCCAACCCCGAACGACACGCTGATCAATCCGTTCTTCCTGACGATGCTGGGCTCGATCACCCGCGCCTGCGCGCGGCAGGGCTACGACCTGCTGGTGAGCTTCCAGCAGTTCAGCGACGACTGGCACGCCGACTACCAGGACGCGCACAAGGCCGACGGCCTGATCCTGCTCGGCTACGGCGAGTGGTTCAGCACCCGCGACAAGCTCGACCGCCTCGTCCAGCAGGGCACCCACTTCGTGCGCTGGGGGCCGGTGTTCGACGCCCAGCCCGGCGTGTCGATCGGCAGCGACAACCGCGCCGGCGGTCGCCTCGTCGGCGAGCATCTCGCCGCGCAGGGCCGCCAGCGCGTGGCCTATCTCGGCGCCAACCAGCCGACTTGGCCGGAGTTCCGCGACCGCTACCTCGGCCTCTGCGATGCGCTGCAGGACGCCAGGCTCAGCACCGAGCCCGCGCTGCAGATCGACGTCATCGATTCGACCGAACTGGCCGGTTACGCCGCCGCGCAGGCGCTGTTCGCCCGCGGAGTCGCGTTTGACGCGCTGTTCTGCGCGAGCGACCTGATCGCCATCGGCGCGATGCGCGCGCTAATGGAGCACGGCCTGCGCGTCCCGGAGGATGTCGCGGTCGTCGGCTTCGACGACCAGCCGGTCGCCGCTTTCACCAACCCGCCGCTGACCACCGTGCTGCAGGACACCAAGCTCGCCGGTGAGAAGCTCGTCGACACCCTGATCCGCGAGATCCGTGGCGAAACCGCAGTGAGCGAGGTGCTGTCGCCGACGCTGGTGGTGCGTCGATCCTGCGGCGCTGAGCTCATCGTCACCCGCCCTGCCGGAAGATCCAGCAAAGCCCGCTGAGGAAGCCGCCGTGCGTCGCCATCCCGTTCTCGTCCTCGCCTTCGCCCCCATCCTGCTGGCCGCCTGCGCCGGCTCCGGCACGACACGCAGCGATGCGCCCGCCACAGCGCCCATCGCACCCGCCGCCGCGCCGGCCGTGCCGGCCGCGCCCCCCTTCGAGACGCGCGTGGTGCGCGATGGCGCGGTGCTGCTGTCGCCACAGCCGATGGCCGCCGACCTCGAGGCGCTCGGCGCGAAGGGCGTCCGCCGCGTCATCAACCTGCGCACGCCGGAGGAAATGGCCACCCTCGGGTTCGACGAAGCCGCGGTGGCCGCGTCGAAGGGCATGGACTACACCCTGATCCCGATCGCCGGGAACGCCGCCTACTCGCCCGCCGCGCTCGACGCGTTCAGCGCCGCGATGGCGAAAGGCGAAGGCGACGTCCTGCTGCATTGCGCGAGCGGCACCCGCGCCGGGCACCTCTACGCGGCTTGGCTGGTGCGCGAGCGGGGCCTGAGCCCCGAGGAAGCGATGCGCCGCGTCGGTCCGCTCGGCCTGTGGCCGCCGCCGATGGAGCGCCTGCTCGACCGGCCGCTGCGCCTCGACTACGCCGAGCCGCCACGCGGCTGAGCGCGACCTCGCAGACGATCACCCTTGCGCGCGTGCGCGGCATGGCGACATCGTCACGCAACCTCGCGAGCCGGTCGTCGAGGTGGTCCGCCGCGATGTCGACGGCCACCACCACGAATCCATCGCCGGCTTAGCGCACCAAGCCGACGCGGGGTCGGCAGAAGCACCACGCAGCGCCGCTGCGTGAATGGTGACGGTTCGGCCGAATGTCGGAACGCGCGCACGCCGGCGACGAGGCATGCGACGAACAGGTTCTTCGCGGTCATGTAGCCGAAACGCGACACCGCGCCCGTCCACCAGCGCGTGTCGACGCGGCCCACGGCGCGTCCGAACGCCAGCATGAAAACGGCGCGGACGACCGCGGACGAGATTGGGACGGTGGTGCTCCACCGCCACAGCAGCAAATCTTCCGTGCGCGAAGGGAAGCCGGCTGCCACCCCTTCGCACCACGCTCACGAGCGTTTAACCGCCAGCGACGCTATCTTCCCCAACGCGCCCTCCCCCCAATCGCGCGCCCATCCCCCACCGGACAGGACTGCGATGTCCCCGAGTCGTTTGTTCCCGACCACCGCCCTCATCGGCCTGGCGCTCGCCGCCACCGCCTGCGCAGGAGTGAGCCCCATGCAACCCGCCTACTCGAAGGCCGCGATCCGAAATGTGGATGTACGGACCGAGACCGACCAGCTGAGCCTCCGCTACACCTATCCCATGGAGACGGCGTACTACTCCGGCGGCGTCAACCTCGAGCGCAAGGACGACGTGATCCGCGTCGTGATCGCGCGCTGCAAGGTGGATGACCGCTGCGAGCCGGACGTGCCCTCGCACCTGCCGCGCCCGACCAACTTCGAAGCCGCTGTTCGCATTCCGTGGAAAGGCGAGCGCGTCGTGCTCGTCCATGCCGATGGCGAACAGCAGATTTCCCCCTGATCGGATCGGAGCAGCCCCCCCATGCCTCCCAATGACAACGTGGTGCTCGGCATCCACAGCACGGTGAACCCCGGCACCGAAGGCTCGTTCAACCAGCTCACCGACGGCCACGCGTGGATCAGCGTCACGCGCAACGGCCGCACCGAGGTCTACGGCCTGTGGCCCGACGGCCATCCCTCCGTGCCCGACAACGGCCACGGTACCGACATCCGCCGCGGCGTCGAAGCGGGCTTCCCTTCGAGTGCCGACCGCTACTACCAGCTCACGCCCGAACAGGCGACTCGTCTGGAGGAGCGCCTGCGCGAGAACGTGACCTGGGGCTACTCGAACACCTGCGCCTCGTGGGCGAGCGACACGGTGCATGCGGTCACCGGCCAGCGCGTGCAGGGCAGTGAACTGCTCGGCTTCACCGACACGCCGCGTCGGCTGATCGAATCGATCAACGAGCTCGAGCGCGCGCGCGACACGACGCCGACGAACCCGCTGCGGGCGGACGAGATCCGCCGCTCCAGTTCCTTCGGCGCACTCACGCCTGATGAGCTGCCGAACGCCGAGCGTACGCTCTACGCCAGCGCCGAGCGCGCCGTCGCGCGCGACCTGCCGGGCGCCGGCCCGAGCGTCGCCGCGAACCTGGCCGCGCTGGCGCGCGAGAACGACATGCGCATCGACCACGTCGTGACCGGCGGGCAAGGCAATGTGTTCATCGTTCAGGGCGCACTCGACGACCCCGCGCACCGCCGGGCGGTCATGCCGCTGCAGCAGGCCGAAGGCCGCGAGGCCGGCGTGGCCGTGGCACAGCTCGCCGCGCTCGGCGCGGACCCTACGCAGCGCGAAGCCTCCGAGCGCATCGCCCGCGCCAACGAGCAGCCGGCCGCACCGCGACTCAGCGCCTGAGCCTGCTCGACGCCTGACGGTTCGTCAGCGCGTCAACGCGGCGGCCGCGGCCTCTGCCGCGGCGCGCAGCGCAGGGGCCGTGATCGGCTGTTCGAACAGGTAGACCTGCACGCCGTTCGCCGGCACCTCCGCTTCGAAGGCCTCGCCCTCGGCCAGCACGCGCGTGCCGCCGCCTAGCGCTTCGCGCCAGCGGCCCGGTTGGGCGAGCTCATCGATGCGGAAGCGCGCCGCGGCGTCGCCCTTGTTCAGCAGCACCAGCGCCGTCTGCGCCACGCCCTCGTGGTCAAGCACGCGATAGAAGGCGGCGCGATCGCCCGCGAACTCGACGTTGACCTGCAGGCCGCGCTGCAGCGCCGGCGTATTGGCGCGCAGCGTCGCGATGCGCTTCAGCGCCGCGTGGATCGGGTTCGCCGGCGCGGCATCGATGCGCGCCTGCCCGAAATAGTTGCGATTGCCGGCGTGCTCGGCGGTCGCGCGCATGAAGCCCACTTCCGAGCCCTGATAGACCACCGGGATGCCGCGCACGGTGAACAGCAGGTTGTTGGCGTTGATGAAGCCGGCATCGTCCGCGTCGAGGCGCGGCATGTCGTGGTTGTCGTAGAAGGTCATCAGCACGTACGGGTTCGCATACGGGCCGCCGTCGAGGAAGAGGGCTGGCATGATCGCCTCGAAGCCGGCATCGCGCCGGCCGAACACCTCGCCCATGGCCTTCTGCAGCGGGAAATCGAGCACGCTGATCGCGCCATTCGCCGGCTGCGTGAAGGCCCCGAGCACCTCGGGCTCGTAGGTGAAGGCCTCGCCGAACAGGAAAAGACCGGGGTGCTCGGCGCGCAGGCGGTCCGCGTAGGTTTTCCAGAACGACAGCGGCATGTGCTTGATGGTGTCGAGGCGCAGCGCATCGGCGCCCTGGCCCAGCCACTTCAGGCTGCTGCCCACGAGGTAGTCGACGACGGCGGGGTTGCGCTCGTCGAGGTTCGAGAGCTCGGCGATGTCGGGTTCGGTACGGAAGAAGGCATGCAGCGGGTTCGTGGTCGGCTTGAGTCGACGCGGCGGCAGGTTCTGATGGTCGGCGACAAGCTCGCCGGCTTCATTGAACAGCTTCCCGAACGCATCGCGCTGCGTCGGCGCGGTGAACGAGGGCGAGCCGTGGTTCGCCACCACGTCGAGCACCGTCTTCAGGCCACGCGCGCGGAGGCCGGCGGTCAGCGCGCGGAAATCGAGGCCCTCGGACGGCAGGTGCTCGTCGAGCTGGTAGAAGTTGGTGGCCCAGTAGCCGTGGTATCCGGACTTGCCGCCGTCGGTGAACATCTTCCCCCACGCGGCCGGCGTGCCGCCCGAGAAGGCTTCGTCCGGCTGCTCGACGATCGGCGTGAGCCACACGGCGCCAAAGCCCATGTCGCGGATGTAGCCGGCGTTGTCGAGCAGGCCGCGGAAGTCCCCACCGAGGTAGCCGACGAAGTCTTCCTTGCCCGGCGGCGCGCCCGGCACCGCGCCACCCCAGGTGCCGTGGTCGGGCAGGCCCTGCTCGCGATGGTCGTTCGACGGATCGCCGTTGACGAAGCGGTCGGTCATCACGAAGTAGACCGCGTGCGCGGCCATCGGCTCGGGCGTGCCAATGAGGTTGGGGGTCGTTGCCGACGGCGCAGGCTGCTGCGCGGCAGCAGCGGAGGCGGCCAGCAGGCCGGCGAGCAGAGCGGTCAGGGGACGCAGGCGCATCGAAGCCTCGGGGAGGGACAGAGCGACGCCCGAGTGTATCGAGACGCGATCCCAGGGCCGTCGACGCTCCGGCTGCATTCGAATGCATCCCGCAACGGGCGCCCTTCGAGCGCCGCCACGAGCGCGTGCATCGCTCCCGCGCGTGACGACCGCGCGCTCAGGAAAGCCAGCGCTGTCCGGCCAGGAAACCCAGCGTCATGGCGACCACGAGCAACGCTCCCTCAAGGCGCGGCGGCGCGGGCAGGGGAAGGTCGAAGCATCGGCAGCCGACGCCGACGGCAAACGCCAGTGCAAAGCCCACGAAGAGCAGCAACATCGGTATCTCCGATCGATGGGGGACAAGTCGCCACCCGCGACGGCCTCAGAGCCCTCGCGGTCCGCCGCAGTGGGCCGCCTGCGTCGCGGCGCGCCGGGCGAGGTAGCGGTCGGCGAGCAGCCAACCGGCCGTCATCGTGACCACCAACAGGGCCCCGGCGAGCACCGGCGGCGCGGGCGCCGGGATGCCAAGCGCGGCACAACCGAGACCGATGGCGAAGCCGAGCGTGAGGCCGGCGGGGAATCTCGAGTTCATGCGCATCACCCTGGTGTGGATCGTCGTCAAGGAAAGGGACTCAGGCATCGGGCGCGTGCCCGTGCGGCGCGATCGGATCGCCCGGCTCGCCGCCGACGAAGTGACGGACGTTCGGCGGGCCGGGCCCGCGGTGCATGGCCGCGATACGTTCCTGAAGCGCGCGATCGTCGGCCGTCACGCGCTGGTGCTGGCGCAGGTGCTCCAGCCAGCTGCCGGCCCGGAAAACCTCGAGGTAGACGCCCGGTGCGGCGACGTCCTCGACGCACTGCCAGTCGAGCGCGCCGTCGCGGCGGCGCACGCGGCCGAGTGCCGCCATCCGTTCGAGGAACTCCGCTCGACGCTCCGGTGCGACCCGGTATTCGATGGTGACCAGTGCCGGGGAACGTTCGCCATCGAGGTCCTCCGCGACCACAGGCTGCGGCCAGTGCGTCGATGGCGTCAGGTCGAGCGACTCGGCCCCGGCGATGCGCCAGCGCAGGGCAACGATGCCCGCAACCACGGCGAGCGCCGCGGCCAGCAGCAGGGCCTCGTCCAACGAGCGCCACTGCGCGTAGCCGCCCCACGCCAGGCTGCCTGTGGCCTGGCCCAGCGAGAAGACCACGATGTACATCGACAGCGCGCGCGCACGGACCCAGCCGGGAACGCTGGTCTGCGCCGCGACCTGCAGGGATGCGAGTACGCCGATCCACGCCATGCCGGTGACGACGGCGACCGGCAGCAGCATCGGGAGTCGGTCGACCAGCGCGGCGGCCGCCATCGTCACTGCATACACGACGGTCGCGCCGAGCACCAGGCGGTCGCGGTCCACGCGCGCCTTGATCGACGGCAGGAGCACCGCCCCGCCGATGGCCCCCAGACCGATCGCGGCGAGCAGCAGGCCGTAGGCGTTCGGTCCACCGCCCAGTTCCTGCTTGGCGACCAGCGGCAGCAGGGCCGGGAGCGCGGTCGCGAACACGAAGAAGGCGCTGGCGCGCGCGAGCACGGCGCGGAAAACGGTCGCCTGCCGCACGTAGCGCAGGCCCGCGAGAATGGCGCCGCCCAGCGGCTCGGGGGGCAACAGGCTGGCCGGGGCCTGCCGCCTCCAGCGCAGCAGCACCACGATCAGGAGCACGTACGACAACGCGTTGAGCCCGAACGCCCAGGCGGCGCCCAGTTGCGCCAAGACCACGCCGCCCAAGGCCGGGCCGAGGGCCCGAGCCACATTGAACCCCATCGCATTCAGCGCCACCGCGGAACCCAGCATCGACTTCGGCACCAATTCCGGCGTGGTGGCGCTCTGCGCCGGCATGGCCATCGCGTTGCCGATGCCCACGGCGAACGTGAGCGCCACCAGCAGCCAAGGGGTCAGCAGGCCGGTGCCGGCCAACAGCGCGAGCAGGGTCGCGATCGTCAGGAGCCAGAGCTGGGTCACCAGCAGGTAGATGCGGCGGTCCACGCCATCCGCGAGGGCGCCGGCCAGGAGGGCCAGCGCCACCACCGGCAGGGTCTGCGCGGCCTGCACGAGGCCCAGCATCATCGCCGACCCGGTCATCTCTGCGATCAGCCAACCCGTGGCGACGTTCTCGATCCACATGCCGACGTTGGACACCACGACCGCCAGCCACAGGCTGCGGAACATCGGCTCGCGCAGCGGCGCCCAGGCGCCAGGCGTCCCGGCGGAAGGCGGCGTACTGCCCGGCGTGCCCATGCCGGTCAGAACGCAAAGCAGCTGCAGCCGAGGACGCCGAAGAAACTGCGTTCGTCGTCCACGGGCAACGGTGCGCGAAGCGCCGCGTGTTGGTGGCCGTGCACGCTGCAGGCGGCGCCTTCGCCGGGGCCGCAGGCGCCCGCGGCGTGGGTGCGCCCGTGCGCCTTGGCGAACACGCCCACGGCCTGGTGCAGGGTGATGCCCTGGTAGCCGCCGTAGTGCGCCACCGGCGACCAGTCGGGCATCGGCGGTGGCAGCGTCGGCGCTAGCGCCGTGAACGATCCGCCGCCATGCACGACATTTCCGCCAACGACCGTCAGCACGCTCTCGATGTCGGCGATGCGATCGTCGTCCACGGTCATGTAGTCGGCCGAGAGCACGGCGAAGTCGGCGTATTGGCCCACCGCAAGACGGCCCTTCTTGCCCACGTCGCTGGAGAACCAGGCGCTGCCCTCGGTCCACAGTCGCAGCGCCTGCTCGCGCGTCAGCAGGTTGTCGTCGCCGTACAGCGCGAGGCCGCCGACGGTCCGGCCCGTGGTCAGCCACGAGAGCGCGACCCAGGGGTTGTAGCTGGCCACGCGGGTGGCGTCGGTGCCGGCACCGACCGGCACGCCCATCTCGACCATGCGCTTGACCGGCGGCGTGCGCTTCGCGGCCTCCGCGCCGTAGCGCTCGACGAAGTATTCGCCCTGATAGGCCATGCGGTGCTGGATGGCGATGCCGCCGCCGAGCGCCTTGATGCGCTCGATGTTCCGTTCGGAGATGGTCTCGGCGTGATCGATGAACCACGGCAGCCCGGCGAACGGCAGTTCGCGGTCGACCTGCTCGTACACGTCGAGGATGCGGCCGATGCTCTGGTCGTAGGTGGCGTGGATGCGGAACGGCCAGCGGGCCTCGGCGAGATGGCGCACCACGGCCTTGAGGTCGCCTTCGAGGTGCGCGGGAAGCTCGGGGCGCGGCTCGCGGAAGTCCTCGAAATCGGCCGCGGCGAACACCAGCATCTCGCCGGCGCCGTTGTGCTTGAACATCGCATCGCCCTGCCCCGGCGTCACGATGCCGGTCCAGCGCTGGAAGTCGGCGAGTTCGCCGCCCTTGCTCTGGGTGAACAGGTTGTAGGCGATGCGCACGGTGAGCTGCTTCTGCGCGGCGAGCTCCTCGATGATGCGGTAGTCGTCCGGGTAGTTCTGAAAGCCGCCGCCGGCGTCGATCACCGAGGTGACGCCGAGGCGGTTCAGCTCGCGCATGAAGTGGCGCGAGGAATTGATCTGGTACTCGTAGGGCAGCTTCGGGCCCGCAGCCAGGGTCGCGTAGAGGATCAGCGCGTTCGGCTTGGCCAGCAGCAGGCCGGTCGGTTCGCCGTTCGCGTCGCGCTGGATCTCGCCGCCGGGCGGGTTGGGCGTGTCCTTGCCGTAGCCGACCGCGCGCAACGCCGCGCGGTTCAACAGCGCACGGTCGTAGAGGTGCAGGATGAACACCGGCGTGTCCGGCGCGGCCTCGTTGAGCTCGGCCAGCGTCGGCAGGCGCTTCTCGACGAACTGGTGCTCGGTGAAGCCGCCCACCACGCGCACCCACTGCGGCGCCGGCGTGCGGGCGACCTGCGCGCGCAGCATCGCCATCGCATCGGCCAGCGAGCGCACGCCGTCCCAGCGCAGCTCCATGTTGTAGTTCAGGCCACCGCGGATCAGGTGCGTGTGGCTGTCATGCAGTCCGGGCACCACGCGCCGGCCTTGCGCATCGATGACGCGGGTGTCGGGCCCGGCGTGGGCCATGACCTCGTGTGCGTCGCCCACGGCAAGGAGGAGACCGTCGCGCACGGCGAGCGCCTCGGCTTCGGGACGCAGGGGGTCCAGCGTGGTGATGCGGGCGTTCATCACGACCAGATCGGGGGGATACGCCATAACGTCGTTCTCCTGTAGAAGGGGACGGATTCAGGGCGCGCGGTGTCCACCCGTGTTCCAGCGGAGGGACAAGCGCATCCGATCCAGGGACCAGCGACCGGGACCCGCCCACGCGATCGCGAGGGCGGTCGACGTCCACAGCACGGGATACTCGACGCCGCCCTCCATCCAGAACCAGCCGTTCTCCGCATTGAGCGCGATGGTGGCCGCGAGAAAACTCGCGGCGGCCATCGCCGCAGTGCGGGTGCACAGCCCGACGATCAGAAGCACGCCCGACAGCGTCTGCACCAGCGCCAGCAGGAAGGCCACCAGCAGGTCCGAGGGCAGGCCGAAGTCGGCCAGCTCGCCTTGGAATCCATCGAGTCCCGGGCCACCCCACCATCCCAGCAGCTTGGCCAGGCCATGGGGCAAAAGCAGGCCGCCAACGGCCGCGCGAAGCAGCAGGATCGCGCCGTCCTGGCGACCCAGCGACATTCGCCTCAATGCCCTTCGGATGCGCCGAACATCGTCTTGGCGTAGATGATGCCGAGGCCGTAGCCCCCGCCATTGACCTTCGCGATGCCGGTGGTCAGCTCGTAGGTGTCGCCGCGGGCCCAGTCGCGCTGCAGTTCGAGCAGGTACTGCAGGCTCGTCATCGGACGAGCGCCGGCCTGGATCATGCGCTGCATCGCGCGCTCATGGGCCTCGTCGCTGACGTCGCCGCAGGCATCCGCGATCACGTGGACATCGAACCCCTGGTCGAGCGCGGACAGCGCCGGGCCGACGATGCACACCGAGGTCCACAGCCCCCCGAGGACGATCCTGGGCTTGCCGATGGCGTTGACGCGGTCGGTGATGCGCGCGTCTTCCCACGTGTTCATCGTCGTGCGGTCGACGACTTCGGCTTTCGGGAACGCCTCGGCGATCTCGCTGAAGATCGGCCCCGAGAAGCTCTTCTCGGCCACCGTCGTCAGAATCGTCGGGACGCGGAAACCGGCGGCAGCCTTGGCCACGAGCGCGGCGTTGTTGCGGAGCTGCACCGGATCGATCGACTTCGTGGCGAAGGCCATCTGCGACTGGTGGTCGATCAGGATCAGCGTGTGGTTTCCCGGGTCCAGGAGGGTCTTTCCGGGTGCGGGCTGGGCGATGGGCATGGCGGATTCTCCAAGGGCCGGATGACGTGGCTCAGCCACGGAGGAAGGCGAGCAAGTCCGCGTTGAGGCGCTGCTTGTGCGTATCGGTCAGGCCGTGCGGTGCGCCCTCGTAGACGATCAGGGTGGCGTTGGCCAGGATCGCCGCGGCCGCCCGCGCGGACGCGTCGATGGGCACGATCTGGTCGGCATCCCCGTGGACGACGAGCGTGGGGACGGAGATCTTGCGAAGGTCGCCGCTGAAGTCGGTCGCCGAGAACGCCTCGATGCAGTCGTAGGTGTTCTTGTGGCCGGCGAGCATGCCCTGCATCCAGAACCAGTCCACAAGGCCCGCGGAAGGCGTGCTGCCCGGCCGGTTGAAGCCGAAGAACGGCCCCGAGGCGATGTCCTTGTAGAGCTGGGCGCGGTTGTCGATGGACGCTTTGCGGATCCCGTCGAACACGCTGATGTCCAGGCCGCCCGGGTTGTCGGCCGTCTTGAGCATCAGCGGCGGGACCGCCGCGATCAGGGCCGCCTTCGCCACCCTGCCCTCGCCATGCCGCCCGATGTAGCGGGCCACTTCGCCGCCGCCGGTGGAGAAGCCGACGAGTGTCGCCGCACGGATGTCGAGCGCTTCGAGCAGCTCGGCGAGGTCATCGGCGTACTGGTCCATGTGGTTGCCGTCCCACGGCTGGCTCGAGCGTCCATGGCCGCGCCGGTCGTGGGCGATGCAGCGATAACCGTGGCTCGCCAGGTGCAGCATCTGCGACTCCCAGCTGTCGGCATTGAGCGGCCATCCGTGGCTGAACACGACGGCGGGGCCCGTCCCCCAATCCTTGTAGTAGAGCCGCGTGCCGTCGCGGACGGTGATGAATCCATCCGCACGGCGGGCCGCGCCCGGCGTCGGCGCCGACGGTTGGGCGGCGGTGGCGGCCGCATGGGCGCTGGCGACGGCGGCCACGGTGGCGGCGGCGCCGCCGATGAGCAGGTCGCGGCGCTTGACGTTGGAGCGGTCCTCGATGGGGGGATGCATGGCGGGTCTCCGGGATGGGGCGGGGAAACGCTCCCCGCGTGCAGCCCATCCTCGACGCCGGGCACGCGGTCGGAAACGCCCCGTCGTGCACGTCGCGAGTTACCCGATCGAGCGATGCCGCGCCCGCCGCCTCACGTGCCGAGGATGCCCCGGCGCAGGCAGATCGCGACGGCATGCGTGCGGTCGCGGGCGTCCAGCTTGGAGAGGATGTTCTTCATGTGTGCCTTCACCGTGTCTTCGGAGATGCCGAGCGTCGTGCCCACGACCTTGTTGGAGCGACCATCGGCCACCAGCCGGAGCACGTCGATTTCCCGCGCCGTGAGTCCGCCGTCCATCGCGTGTTCGGCGATCTCGCGGGCCACTTCGGCTTGGACGAACTTCCGGCCGGCATGGATCGCCCGCAGAGTGTCGAGCAACTCCCTGCGAAGCGCGCTCTTGAGCAGGACGCCCGAAGCCCCGGCACGCAGCGCGGCGGACGCGCGCGCATCCAGCCGGTAGGTCGTCAGCACGAGGATGCGGGCCATCGGGAACTCGGCGCGGATCGCTTCGATGGCTTCGACGCCATCGATCCCCGGCATCTGCAGGGCCATCAACGTCACGTCGGGCCGAAGCCGACGGAAGGCCTCGATCGCCGATGCGCCGCTGTCCACGGTGGCGAGCAGCTGCATGCCCGGATCGGCAGCGAGGATGGCACCGATGCCCTCGCGAACCAGGGGATGGTCATCGACGGCCACCACGCGGATCACGTCGTCTCGGTGGGTCATGGCTTCGATCCTCCCCGGGCTCCGCCGCGGGCCGTCTTCAAGGGCAAGGTGAACTCGACTTCGGTCCCGGCACCGGCGCGGCTGAGGACGCGAAGGTGGCCTCCCAGGGCCTCGGCGCGTTCGCGCATGCCTGCGAGGCCCCAATGCCCGGGACGACGCCCGCGCTCGACGACGTCCGCGTCGATACCGACGCCATCGTCGCGCACCCAGACGCGCAGGGTCCCACCCGACCCGTCGAGTTCGACCTCGATCATCGACGCACGGGCGTGCAGGAACGCGTTGCGTACCGCTTCCGCGGCGACCCGGAAGACCTCATCGGCGATCTCCGTGCCGATCCCTTCCGGAAGCGGCGCCGCGACGAGCCGGAAGGGCACCGCATGGATCTGCGCGAGGTCCTCGCCGAGCCGTCGAAGGGCGTCCACCAAGTCTCCCCGCGCCTCACCGGTGACCCGCAGGTCCTGAACGCGGTCGCGTCCTTCCTCCAGCGCGCTCTCGGCACGGTCGAGCGCCCGCGCGAGCGTTTCGCGCACGCCGGCATCGGTCACCCGAACGCTGGCCGCATGGATGGTCAGGATCAGCCCCTGCACCCCCTGCAGCAAGGTGTCGTGCAACTCGCGCGCGATGCGCTCGCGCTCGGCGGCGCGCACGGCGAGTCGCTCCCGCAGGCGCCGGGTCATCGCGCGGAGCTGGAGTCGGTACCCCGTCACGAGACCGAAGGTGAGCAACGCCACCAGGCCCACTCGGAACAGCGGCGATTCGACGAACGTCGGCGGCACCTCGATGCGCTGCGACGCCACGACCGGACTCCACTCACCATCCTCAGCAACCGCCACGACGCTGAAGGTGTAGGCACCGGGGGCGAGCGACGCGTACGTGACCTCGCGGGTGCTGCCGACGCTGCGCCACGCGTCGTCCACACCGGCCATGCGGATGAGGAAGCGCGCCCGCCCCGGGGGAACGAGGCTTGGTGCGGTGTATCGGATCACCAGCGATCGCGGGTCGGCGGTGGTCTCGATCAACTCGCCCAAGGGCAGGCGCCGGCCGTCGACCGTGACCTCGTCGATGCTGGCGGCCGGAGGCGCACTGCCGCACCGCTTCAAGGCCTCCGCGGACGCCGTCGAAACGCCGCGATTGGTGGCGATCCACAGGCGGCCGTCCGCGCCCATCCGCAGCGTCGACGCGAGCACGGACTGAAGCGCGACGCCCTCGAGGCCATCCTGGCGGTCGTACACCCGGTACACGCCCGGAACGACACGGCCTTCGCCCCAAGCGGCCAGCTCCATCGACGACACTTGCACGAGGCCGCGCCGGCCCAGCAGCCAAAGGTCGCCATCCGGCGAACCGACGATGCCGGTCACGCCGCCGAACGCCGCATGCATCGACGCCGGCAAGGACACGAAGCGATCCCCGGCCCACACAGCGACGCCCTGTTCGCCGCCGACGACCACCTGCCCCCCCGCCACGTGGAGCGCGCTCAGCACCCCGACGGCCAAGCCATCGGACGCGTCGAAGACGCGCTGCCGCCGCCCGTCCGCCGCATGGACTTCGAGGTCCGGCCCGCGTCCCCGCCAAAGCCGGCCGTCATCCCCCACGACCATCGCGCCATGCGGAACCGCCGCGTCGTCCGGGCCGATCTGGCGCCAGCGGCCGTCGCGGAAGTGATGGAGGCCTGCGCCTTGGGTGCCGACATACACCCCGCCCCGATGGTCGGCGGCGATGGCCGTCAGCCGCGCGCGCGCGATGCTGGACGGCATCGACACGAAGGACGGCCGTTCCGCGCCGGCATCGCTCCACAGGCCGCGCCCCCCCACGAACCAGGAGACGCCATCCCGCCCCGATACCGCTCCCGAGAACGTCGGCCACGCCGTCGGCCCAAGGATTCCGTCCATGCCATCCGCATGCATCACGCGTCGGGCGTTGGATGCCCAGAGCCGGCCAGACGGGGCGACCGTCAGACCGAAACCTGCATGTGGGGCATCCGAGAGCCCAACCAGCGGCTCGAAGCAACCCTCACGGAACTGGCTCAACCCGGCATTGCTGCCGACCCAGACGGCGCCCTCCCGACTCTGGAACACGGGAACCACGACGTTGGACGGCAAGCCTTGGCGCTCGTCGACCCGCGCTTCCACCCGCGACTCATCCACCGGCGTCATCGACGGCCACGCCGCGGCGCCGGCCATCCGCGCCAACCCGCCGCGCCCGTTCGCGACGGTGATCCACAGGTGCCCCGAGGCGTCGAAGAGCAGGCGCTTGGCGAACAGCGGTTCCGTCGGCGGCGCGATCGTCCGCAGCGCCACCGTTGACGCTCGCGCCAAGCCTGCGGGGAGCGCGAAGGTCCCGAGGCGCGCATCCGAGACCCAGACGCGGCCGTCCGGCCCCACCGTCATCGCCACGTCGTCCGACAACGGCAGGGCGACTTCGGTGAACATCCGATCACCCTCGCGCAAAAAGGCGAGCGAATGGCCGGTCGCGACCCAGAGCGTGCCTTCGCGGTCCACCACGAGGAACTCGGACTCGTCACTCGGGTACGCCCACTCGTGCGTCAGAGGGACCACGCGCCCGCCCTCGATGCGCCGGGGTCCCGTGTCGGTGGCGACCCAGACCACGCCATCCCGGGTGCGCGCCATCGCCCGCACCATGCCCGGCAGCCGACCGTCGCCGGGCACCACGTGCAAGCGCCCGGCCTCGAAGCGCTCGATCCGCCCGGAGTAGTAGCCGAGCCAGAGCGGCCCATCCCCGAAATGGGCGAGGCTGGTGATGTTCGTCGTCTCGGCCTCCCCTGCCCCTTGCGGGACATGGCGAAACTCCACGCCGTCGAAGCGGTACAAGCCCGCGCCAGTGCCGAGCCACAGGTAACCGTCATCCGATTGGGCAAGGCCCCAGATGTCGGCCGGCGCCCCGTCATCGGTCAACCAATGGGCCTGCAAAGGCAGGTCACCCGGCGGCGACGCGGGAAGCGCTGCCGCAGGCGGCAACACCATCGCCAGCAGCAGCGCGGCAAACCAGCGAAGGGTCGAGCAATGGACCATGGGGCTCCCGGTGAACACCACCCCGCCGCGCATCGTTCGCCGGGGGAACCCGACAGCAATGATCGATCCGCAGCGGCAGCGCCTCACCCGGAAGGGTAGTGGCGTTGCCGCCCTTGCGGATAGGCAGCGCCATCACCGCGAGCGGCATGCTCCGCGCCATGCAACGACTGTTCTCGAGTTTCCCCGCGGGGCTTCCCGGCCTCGGCGCGTTCATCCTTCGGATGCTGGTGGCGCTCGGCCCTTGGCCCAGCGTCGTCCCGGCCTCGAACGATCTCTCGACCGCGATCTGCCTGGCCTTGATGGGGATCCTGTCGGGGATGCTGTTGCTGGGTTGCTTCACCCCCGTCGTCGTGGCGGCCCAGATCGCAGTGATCGGCGGCGCCGTGCTCGCCGGATGGGCGTCGATCGGCGGCGGCGTCACGGTGCTGCACCTGATGGGCGCCGCCGCACTGCTGCTGCTCGGACCCGGCGCGTACTCGGTGGACGCCCGCCGCTACGGACGGCGGGTCGTCCACATCCAGGGCCGCCCACGGCCCTAGCCGGCGCCGCGCCGCAGGACAGCGGGTGCTCTGGGGTCCTGTGCGCGCCTCGATCAGCGAGGGGGCGAGTCCGCGAACGCGGTGACCCACGCGATGGCCACGTCGAAGGTTGCCGCCATGTTGTTGTGGCCCTGCCCAGGGAAGACGCGGTACTCGTAACGATGGCCCTTCGCCTGCAGCGCGCGCAGGTTCTGCAGCGAGAGGTCCACCGGGATGCTGCCGTCGTGCTCGCCGAAGATCCAGAAACCCGGGATCGCCAGCGTCGCCAGGTCCTCGGCGGGGTCGGTGTCCCGGCCGAGGAAGGCCGGCCAGACGTAGGGCGTGTCGCGCGCGGCCAGCGCTGTCGCATAAGACGGCCGGTCGGGGCCGTCGCGGTCGGCGGTGTGCTTGCTGTAGAGGTCCTCCTCGCTGACCTTGGTGACCGGCGCGCTCCAGAGCAGCAGGAAGTCCGCTTGGCGAGTCCGGGTCGCGGCCACCGGCGCGATCCAGCCGGCCTGCGAGATGCCGGCGAAACCGAGAGGCGCCGCATCGAGCCCGGGGTACGTCGCCAGGGTCTCGAGCGCCGCCACCGCGTCATCCGCCAGGAGCGCGATGTTCATGCCGGTGACGCTCTGCTCGCCCTCGTAGGCGCCCTCCGAACGCCCCACGCCGCGCTTGTCGTAGACCAGCGCGGCGATGCCGCCGTCGGCGAAACGCCGCGCAACACCAAGGCTGCGCGCCTGCTCGCCGGAGCCGTGGATGAAGACCACGCCGGCGACGATGGGCTTTCCTTCTGGCAGGACGAGGCTTCCCGAGAGCGTCGCGCCATGGCTGACGAAGCGCACCTCCTCGATGCGAGGCTCGGCGGCCAACCCGCGGGCCGCGAACGCAGAGAGAAGAGCAACCGCAAGCATCGGCAGGCGCATTCGGACCTCGGGCAAGACAGCGGCTTCGGAACAAACAAGACCCCGGCACGGAGCCGGGGTCGACGAAGGCGGACCATCGAACGCGGGGCTTACTCCGCGCGCTTCTCCACACCCAGCTGGTCGAGCATGAAGGCGTACTGCTCGGCAGCCTCGGCGAAGCGGCGGAAGCGGCCCGACTTGCCGCCGTGTCCGCCCCCAGCTTTCGGCTTAGCCTCCGAACTGTTTGGCTACTTCGGCGCAGTGGTTTCCGCTGGCCTTGTAGTCGAACAGGTTGCCATTACGGAACTCCAGCTGTGCCTCGCAGCGACGCTCTATGCGCTCAACTTCAGCTCCGAACATGTTCTGCAGGGTACGGTCGTAACCCCAAACATAAACGGCAAAGCGCGAATCGTCGGCCGAGTAGCTTCGTTCCGGGACTCCGAAAAAGCCGACGACTCTCGATTCCGGTTGACCTTCGAACCGCTGGAACACCATGTTCATCGGCGAAGCAGGTCGGGCCGACTGTCGAGCACGCTCGTCTTGCACCGTACGAAGATCTTCCATCGCGGCGTTGCTGACCGCAGCAACTTCGGCCTCTTCTCGAGCACGTGTTTCCTCGGTCGCCGAAATCAGGGCTGGTTTGGCTGCACCCGCCCACAGAGTCGACCAAACCGTGTCGTAGGCCTTGCCGAGACTGACCCATTTGTTGCCGCTCTCGATCACCCGTAGTCCCTGTGACCCAAGCATCTCCGGCGATTGATTCGCCAAGCGCTTCTCGCAAACCCAATCCATAGCCTTGAGGATCCCCGGATCCGTCTGAGTCTCGTAAGTCGTTTCAGTCAGCAAACGTCGCTGCGACGGCGCATTGAGATCTCTCGCCGAGGGAACGTCGCGCGTCCATCGCAGTGTCCTGTTTTCACATCGGACCAATCCTTCCAAGGTCCGCATTGCGGGTTCCTCAGGAGCCTCGTAGACGAGCATGAAATCCAACTTCACAGGCCATTCCATGGCCAGCACAGCCTGCTCGTAGGTCTCACGCTGATCGGGTGTCGGCCGACGACCGCTCGTGATGCCGAGCGCCATCGCGAGAGTCATTAGTTCAGTGGCCTCGACGTAATACTCGGTACTGTCCGTTGCCTCGACATTGCCAAGATCCAACAAGCGGACCACGCGGTTAGGAGAAGCACCGGTCTCGTCGAGGAAGACCCAGGCACTTTGCCCTGAGGGGGGGCCCACCAGAGCTGCTGCAGCCTCTTGACTTCCCGGCATGGGGTCGACCTGTCGTGCGTCTGCGGGGCTGGACGAAAGGATCGAAAGAAGGGCGGCGAAAAGCGCCAGCGGAAGCGAAGCAATGCCAAGTCGCATAAGCAGGGAAGTAGCTGTAGGGGGGAGGGGGGGGGGAGCTCCATCTATTGGACAGACGAAGGCGCCGGAATGCTGAACGCCCGGAGTCCGATATGCAACGCCAAGGCCTCTTTAGCAGCAGCAATCGACCCCGGCACGGAGCCGGGGTCGACGAAGGCGGACCATCGAACGCGGGGCTTACTCCGCGCGCTTCTCCACGCCCAACTGGTCGAGCATGAAGGCGTACTGCTCGGCAGCCTCGGCGAAGCGGCGGAAACGACCCGACTTGCCGCCGTGGCCGGCTTCCATGTTGGTGCGGAACACCAGCGTGTTGTCGTCGGTCTTCTTCGCGCGCAGGCGGGCCACGTACTTTGCCGGCTCCCAATACTGCACCTGCGAGTCCCACAGGCCGGTACCGACGAAGGTGGCGGGATAATCCTTCGCTTCCAGCTGGTCGTAGGGCGAGTACGACAGCATGTAGTCGTAGAACGCCTTCTGCTCCGGATTACCCCACTCGTCGTACTCGTTGGTGGTGAGTGGGATGCTTGGATCGAGCATCGTCGTCACCACGTCGACGAAGGGCACCTGCGAGATGATGACGTCGTACTTCTCCGGCGCCATGTTGGCCACCGCGCCCATCAGCAGACCACCGGCGCTGCCACCCATCGCGGCCACGCGATCCTCGGCGGCGTAACCGTTCTTCACCAGCCAGTCGGTGACGTCGATGAAGTCGGTGAAGGTGTTGATCTTGTTGAAGAGCTTGCCGCCGTCGTACCACGCGCGGCCCATCTCCTGGCCGCCGCGGATGTGCGCGATGGCGTAGACCATGCCGCGATCGAGCAGGCTGGGCACCAGGCGACTGAAGCCCGGATCCATCGAGCTGCCATAGCTGCCGTAGGCGTACTGCAGCAGCGCCGCTTCGCCATTCTTCTCGAAGCCCTTGCGGTAGACGATCGAGACGGGGATGCGCACCGTGCCGTCGCGCGAGGGCACCCACGCGCGCTCGGTGGTGTACTGCGTCGGGTCGAAGCCCGGCACCGGGTCCTGCTTGAGCTGCTTGCGCTCGCCGGTCTCGACGTTGATCTCGTAGGTCGTCGCCGGCGTGGTGAGCGAGGTGTAGGTGTAGCGCACCCACGGCGTGTCCGGCATCGCGTTGACCGACAGGCCCATCGTGTAGGCCGGCTCGTCGGACTTCACGAACTGGCTGTCGCCGCTGTCCTTGAGGATGCGGATGCGGCGCAGTCCGTCGGAGCGCTCGCCGATGGCCATGTAGCCATCGAACAGCTCCACGCCCTCGATGAACACGTCACCGGCGTGCGGTACCAGCTCCTTCCAACCCTCGCGGCTGCCGAGCGCATCTTCGGCAGCGGTCATGATGCGGAAGTTCGGCGCATTCCAGTTGGTGGTGATGACCCAGCGGCCGGCGTAGTGGTCGGCTTCATACTCGACGTCGCGCTCGCGCGGGGCGATCACGGTGAACTCGCCCGGGTTGGCCGCCTTGGTGCAGCGCTGCTCCGAGGAGACGGTGCTGCCCACGCCGATGCAGATGTACTGCTTCGAGCGCGTGCGGCCGATGCCCATGTAGAAGCTGTTGTCGGTCTCGGTGTAG
>JAIXTZ010000078.1 GCA_027483745.1 Lysobacteraceae bacterium | reverse complement strand
TTCCTCGAGGGCCTGCCGAACCTGCAGAACCTCGGCAAGATCATGATCGGCGAGACCCCGAAGGAAGTCTTCGAGTGCGACCTCAAGCTCGAGATGATCGCCATCCCCGACCTGAAGGCGGGCGTCGCGCACGCGGAATCGGTGGGCGACTACGTCAGCCGCGATCTCTTCGCCAAGATCCTCGCCTCCGAGGAAGAGCACGTCGACTGGCTGGAAACGCAGCCCGACCTGATCAAGCGCCTCGGCGAGGGCCCGTACCTGCAGACGACGCTGTCGAAGGACTGAGCGACGTCGGAAGGTGGGAAGAAGAAAGGACGGCCGGGGCGACCCGGCCGTTCGCGTTTCAGGCCACCAGCTTGCGCAGTGACTCGCTGGCGCGCTGGAACTCCGCCTCGAGCACGGCGACGGCCACCGCGGGCCGCGGCAGCACGCCCTCTCGCGCCCCGACCTCGATGCGTTTCGCGGCGGCCGAGACCGCCATCGCGCCGAGGTTGGCGCTGGAGGATTTCAGCGTGTGCGCTGGCGCGATCATTTTCTCGAGGCTGTTGTCGGCCGCGGCCTCCTCGAGCTGCTGGATGTATTTCGCGGCGTCCACGAGGAACATTTGCACGAGGTTGCCGAACTCGTTGCCCATGACCTCGCGGAGCTCGGCCAGGACCTCGGCGTCGAGGACGTTGGACGCGGCGGCGCCGGGAGCCGCGGCGCTGGGCGTTGCTGGCGCCATCGCCGCGACCGACGACGCCTCGGGCCGCTGGAGGCCTGGGATCGATGGGAGGACGGGGGCCGTTCCCGGTGCGCTGGCCGCTCGTGCCGCGGGCGTCGGCGCCGCGGGGGCGCTGCGGCGGGCCAGGGCCCCGCGCTGCAGCCAGCGCTTCAGCGTGTCCTCGAGCTGCGAACGATCGACCGGCTTGGACAGGTAATCGTCCATGCCGGCGTCAAGGCAGCGCTGGCGGTCGCCGGCCATGGCGTTGGCGGTCATGGCGATGATGGGCAGGCGCGGAAGGCGGTGTGCGCCCTCGTAGTCGCGCCACTCGCGGGTGGCCGTATAGCCGTCCTTGACGGGCATCTGGCAGTCCATCAGCACGACGTCGAGGTTGCCCGCGGCCATGCGCTCCAGCGCGCGCTCGCCGTCGCCGGCCGATTCGCAGATGAGGTCCATCTGCGCGATCAGCTTCTGCGCCACGAGCAGGTTCACCGGGTTGTCCTCGACGAGCAGCACGCGGGCGCGGCGACCGATGGCGGCTTCCGAGAAGGCGCCGACGCTGCTGCCCTGCGGTAAGGCCGCCACGGCCGGGGACGCCGGGGGCTCGGCGCCGAGCGTGAAGTCGTCCTCGGCGTCCGCCGCGCTCGGCAAGGGCATCGCCTGGTCGGGCACGAGCAGGTCGGCCAGACCTGACTTCAGGTCGGCCGGTGCCGCGTCGCGGCGCAAGACCGCCACGGTCGGCGCGGCGGTGGTTTCCGGCGGCAGCGACTCGGCGCCTGTCAGCAGCAGCAGCTTCAGGCCCGCGACTTCCGGCGAACGCGAGAGCGCACGCTGCAGCACCACGGCCGCGGAGGCGCCGTCGCGCAGGTCGGCCACGAGCGCCTCGAAGCCGCCACCCATGCCGCGGGCCGCCGCCGAACGCAGCATCTGCAGCGCTTCGGGCGGCGTGCTCGAGTAGGACAGGCGCAGGCCCCAGTTCTGCATCGCCGTGGCAAGGCGATCGCGCTGCGCCGGGTCGGGGGTCATCAGCAGCACGCGGGCGCCGGACAGGTCGGCGCGCGCCGCCGGCAGGTCGCCGACCGCCTTGGCCAACGGCACCTCGAACCAGAATCGCGAGCCTTGGCCGGGCTCGCTGTCGACGCCGATGCGGCCACCCATCAGGGTGATGATGCGCTTGCAGATGACGAGGCCGAGGCCGGTGCCGCCGTACATGCGCGTCGTCGAGGCATCGGCCTGGGAGAAGGCGACGAACAGCTGGGACAGCTTGTCCTTCGGGATGCCGATGCCGGTGTCGACCACTTCGAAACGCAGCGGATGGGTGAGGCGTTCTTCGCCGTTCTTCTGGATGCGGAGGGTGACGCGGCCACGGTCGGTGAACTTGATCGCGTTGCTGAGCAGGTTCGACAGCACCTGGCGAAGGCGGGTCGGGTCGCCGCGCACCGGAAGGCGCACGCCGGGCTCGATCTCGAGGTGCAGCAGCAGGCCCTTGGTCTCGGCTTGCTTCGTCATCAGGCGGACGACCGACTCGGCGAGCTCGCGCAGGTTGAAGCTGGTGGTCTCGAGGTCGACCTTGTTCGCCTCGAGCTTCGAGTAGTCGAGGATGTCGTCGACGATGCGGAGCATCTGCTTGGCCGAGCCGTGCGCGGTGCGCAGCAGGTCGGCCTGGTCGGCGGTCAGGCGCGCCGCGAGCAGCATGTCGATCACCGGCAGGATGCCGTTGAGCGGGGTGCGGATCTCATGGCTCATGGTGGCGAGGAACTCGCCCTTGGCCATCATCGCCGCCTCGGTCTGCTTCTTCGCATCCTTCAGCTCGAGCTCAAGCCGGCGATGGCGCTCCAGCTCCTGCTGCAGCGTCTCGACCATGCGCTGGTTCTCGCTGGTGAGGCGCTGGTGCTCGGCGAGCAGCTCGCGCGCCTGCCGAAGGCCGCCCGGCACGACGACGATGGCGCCCACCGTGAAGCCGGCGGCGGCGATGACCGTGGGCCAGAACCCCCCGAAGGGCAACACCGCGAAGACCACGGCCAGCAGGAGGCCGGCGGCTGCGGCCAGCAGCAGCCAGCCCGCAAGCAACCGGTTGGGGAGGCGGGGTGGCAGCACGTCAGAGGATCGCCTGGTTGAAATCGAAGTCGAGCGCGTCGGCGGCCTGCTGCACGAGGTTGCCCTGCACGAAATCCACGCCGCTCATCCACAGCGTGGCGGCGGCCTGCGGGTCCTCGACCCCGTGGCCGATCACCTCGAGGCTGCGGCGGTGCGCGCGATCGATGATGACTTTCAGTTCGTCGCGGACGGCCGAGGAGAGGGCGCCGGTCGAATACTTGCCGGCCAGCTTGATCAGCGACAGCGGCAGCTGCTCCATGGTGGACTCGACCTCCGGGCCCGGCTCGAACTGCGACAGGCAGAACTGCACGCCATCGGCGACCATCGCCGAGCAGAACTCGCGCAGCGTGCCGGTATGGACGCTCGCGTCGGAGAGCCGCAGTTCGAGCACCAGCGAAGCGCCCGGGACGTCCAGCGCGCGGAGTTCGTTGCGCAGCCACTCGGCGTGGCCGCCGTGGGCAAGCGTGTAGGGCGACTGCGTCACGAACAGCGTCATCGATGCGCCGCGTTCCCGCGCCTTGGCGATCTTGGCGATCGACTCGCGCAGGACCCAGCGATCGATCTCGACGATGAAGCCGGAGCGTTCGGCCGCCGGGATGACTTCGGCGGCGGTCATTCGCTTGCCGCTGCTGGTATCGAGGCGCAGCAGCGCCTGGTAGCGGCTGTCCTCGCCGCCGGCAACGGCGACGATCGGTTGGTACAGCAGCGACAGGCGGCCGGAGGACATCGCCTGGCGCATGTCGTCGATCAGTGCCTTCTGCCGCAGCACCTCTTCGGCGGCCAGTGGGCGATAGAGATCGATGCGATCGGCGCGCTTGCGGGCGCTGTGCGCGGTCTTCTCGACCGCATTCAGCAGGGCGCCGGCGTCGGTGAACTCCTCCACCAGCGGTGCAACGCCGGCCACCACCGGGGTGATGACGCTCTGGTCGCCGAGGCGGAACTCGTGGGCCACGAGGGCTTCGCGCAGCTGCACGCCGAGCATCAGCAGCTCGTCGGCGTCGAGGCTGGCGTCCAGCACGAGGAAGCCACCATCCGCGAAGCGGCAGAGCATCCGTTCGCCGGCCAGCGGCTTGAGCAGGTCGAGGGCCTCGACGTGCAGCCGTTCGAACTGGCCGAGGCCGAGGCGCTCCCGCAGCTTCGCGATGGTTTCCATCTCAAGGAAGACGACGCCGCCGCGCGAGCGACCCTCGGTGATCAGCTGGTCGATGCGCGCCATCATCCGGCCGCGCTCGACGATGCCACTGTCCACGCTGCTGGCCGCGGCAGTGGCACCGTCGGATTCGCGTTCCCTGATCTGCTGCACGTCGCGGTAGCGCCGGATGCGCCCCTGCACGCTGGCGATCAGGTGCTTCGGACGGATCGGCTTGGAGAGGAAATCGTCGCCGCCCGCGTCCAGGGCGTTGAAGCGAACCTCTTCGTCCTGCTCGCCGGTGAGGAAAACGATGGGCGTATGTGTGAAGGCCGGACGTTCGCGGATCAGCGCCGTGAGCTCGATGCCGTTCGCCACCGGCATGTGGAAGTCCATCAGGATGAGGTCGGGCTCGAACGTGTCGAGCGTCGGCAGCACGTCGAGCGCGTCGAGCACGATGCGCGTGTCCATCCCGGCGTTGCGCAGCACGCCTTCGGCGAACAGCGCCTGGGCGCGATCGTCTTCGACGATCAGCACGCGGTAGAGCGGCTCGCCCGTGCTGAACAGGTCGCGCAGCCGGTTCGCCACGTCGATGCCCCCGTGCGGGCGCACCAGCACCGCGTCCATGCCGGCGCGACGCGCGGAGAGCCTCGCCATGACGTCGTCGGTGTCGGTGATGAGCGCCATGCGGATCGGTTGGTTGGCGCGCATGCGGATCGGCTTCATCGCCTCGCCGATGCGATCGATCGAAGGTGCGTGCATCCGGTCGATCAGCACCACGTCCGCGGGCAGCGCACCGACCAGCTCGACGAGCTCGTCGATGTCCGACAGCACGTCGACCTCGAACTGGCGGGAGCGCAGCTGTTCGGCCAGGACCTCGGCCTCGCGGCCTTCGTCGGACAGGAGATAGAGCCGCAGCGCGGTCATGGGTAGCGATCCGTTGCCAAAACGAGAATCTTCGAGTGTAGACGCGTCGGCGGCGGTCGGGCGTGTACCGGAGGTGGGCGGCGCGGCCCGGTTCATCGGCATCGCCGGCACGCAGCGCGCCGGTGCCGCATCGGCCACCCATCGGCGCCAAAAGCCGAGCGGAAGGGCTTCCGCGCGCGGGGGGTGGGGCAGGATCACCAGCGAGCGCTCGATCTCGTCGTGGCCGCCGGCGGGGAGCTGGTCGATCAGGGTCTCAAGCAGCGCGCTGAATCGCGCGCCAAGGATCGGGTCGGGCAAGTCCTGCTTTTCGAGCGGCTGGGCCAACGACTCGGCGAGGAGCAGGGCGGTGTCGACGGCGGGGCCGCGGCCGAGGGCATGGAGGCCATGCACCAGCGGTCCGAGGTCCTCGCGGATCTGCGCGACGGCGTTGATGTCCCAGCCCGATCGCCGCGCGCGACGGATGCGGCGTTCCAGCAGCCGGCACCGTTGACGCAGGACGGGAGCGAGGTCTTCGGCCGCGATTCGGCCGGCTTCGAGGGCGGCGACGGACACGGGCGGCGGGCTCCAAGGGACGCCCGCATTGTTGGGCGGCCTCCCCGACCCGGCAATGCGCGTTCAACAAGATTCACACTTGTGACGCGGTTCCCGTTTTGTTTTCTTGTCTTTTGGTGAGGCCTTGGACGACGCGCCAGCCGAGGTAAAGACCGGCCGCCGTCAGGGCAAGCATCAGCAAGGCGGCGGCGATGGGGGCGAGGATCGCCAGCGTCAGCCCGCCGACGGCAACGACGTCTTCGGTGCCGGATGCGACCCAGTTCGAGACCGGCTCCGGCGAGGCGTTGATCGCGACGCGGGTGCTGCTCTTCAGGGCGTGGGTCGACAAGGCCGCGGCACCGCCCAGGGCGGCGGCGGCGAGGCTCCATTCGCCCTCCGGCGAGAACGCGGCCGAGGCGAGGAAGGCGCCAGCCGGGACGCGCGCCAGGGTGTTGACGAGATCCCAGGCGGAATCGACGCCGGGGATCTTGTCGGCGAAGAACTCGACCACGGCGAGCGCGCCGGCCGTGCCCAGCACCCAAGGCGAGGTGACCACCGCCATCCCGTCCGGCAAGGGCATCCACCCCAGCAGCGCGGCGATGCCGACGCCGAACACCGTCAGGTAGGCGCGGACGCCCGCGAGGCAGGCGAGGGCGAGACCAAGGGCGAACAGGGGCGCTTCGGGCATGGCGGCACTCCAAGGGCGTCCGGTGTGGGCCGGCCGAGTATGGAAGTGATCGCTTGACCCTGCCTGAAGGGGGCCGCTATACCGGTCGCCCCCGTGCAGGACCCGGACTGTGAGCGCCCAACGCGACGACGATTCCCGCTTCATCGTGGTGCCCCGGCGCGCCTCGGACCGCCTGCGCCGGCTGGCCCTGCTGGTGGGCTGGCCCCTGTCGCTGCTGGCCTTGTGGGGCTGGATGGCCTGGCGCGCCGACCCGGCCCTGACGGACCTGCGGGCGGAACACGGCGAGCTGCTGGGGGAGCACGCCAAGGCGCGGGCCGAACTGGAGACCGCGAAACAGCAGATCGCGACGCTGTCGCGCTCCGAGCAGATCAGCCGCGCGGCAAACCTCGAAGTGCAGGAGACCCTCGCCGAGCGCGACGAGGAGATCGCCGCGCTGCGTGCCGACGTCGCCTTTTACGAGCGGCTGGTGGGCGCCACCGGCCAGCGCCGCGGCCTCACGGTGCATGCGGCCGAGTTCCAGCCCGAGGCCGGCGGCAGCTGGCGCTACACCCTGACCCTCACGCAGAACCTCAATCGCGGCGCGATCAGCGCCGGGCGCCTGCGGTTCGCCGTCGAAGGCGTGGCCGGCGGGGCCCTGAAAACCGTCGACTGGGACACGCTGCGGCAGGCCGACAAGGCCCCGGGGCAGGCGTATTCTTTCCGCTACTTCCAGAAGCTCGACGGCAGCATCGTGCTGCCGGCCGGTTTCACCCCGCAGCGCGTCCGCGTCACCTTGGACGGCGGCGGCGGTTCCATCGAGGCCACCGTGCCCTGGCAGGGCGACGCGGCCCGCTGATTCCCCCCGATAAGGATGGTTCCATGCTCGGATTCGGTGATTCCAAGACCCGCGCGCCGCGCGCTGGCGGCAGTGTCGATACGCTGATCGGCCCGCAGGTGGTGCTGCGCGGCGACGTGCAGTTCGCCGGTGGCCTGTACCTCGAAGGCCAGCTGATCGGCCGCGCGTTGGCCGAGGCCGGTGCCCCGGCGACCGTCACCATCGCTGCCCGCGGTCGCGTCGAGGGCGAACTGCATGCGCCGGTGATCGTGATCAACGGTGCCGTGAAGGGCGATGTGCACGCCTTCGAACGGCTCGAACTCGGGCCCGAAGCGCGCGTGGAGGGCAACCTGCACTACGCCGTCATCGAGATGGCCGCCGGTGCGGCGGTGACGGGGCGCCTGGTGCACGTCGCAACGGCCGGCGCGGTGGTGCCCGGAGACCCGGCGGGTGGCAAGACCACGTCGTCGCCCCGCACCACGGCCGAGCGCGAAGCGACGCTCGCCTGACGGGCGACGTGCTTGAATCCCCAGCCGATGACCGCCATATCCCGCCGATGAGCACGCCCAGCTACCAAGACCTCGACGCCCCCGTGGGTTTCACGCCGGCTGCCGCAGCGAAGGTGGCCGCGTTGATCGCCGATGAGGGCAATGCCGAGCTGAAGCTGCGCGTCTACATCACCGGCGGCGGCTGCTCGGGCTTCCAGTACGGCTTCGAGTTCGACGAGGCGAGCAACGAGGACGACGTGGCCGTGCACCGCGACGGCGTCACGCTCGTCGTCGATCCGCTGAGCCTGCAGTACCTGATGGGCGCCGAGGTCGACTACCGCGAGAGCCTCGCCGGTTCGCAGTTCATCATCCGCAACCCCAACGCCAAGACCACCTGCGGCTGCGGCAGCAGCTTTTCGGTGTGAGCCTCTCGGGCTTCGCCTTCGTCGACGGCGGCTTCGACCGCGCCGCACACCTTCGCTCCTCCTCCGGGGCCCTCGATGCCGCTTGGCCCGGCGCGCGCGTGCTGCGCCTCGACGCCGAATCGCGCAGCCTGGAAGACGGTGGCTTCGAGACCTGGCCCTTGGGCGAGGCGCTGGCCAGCGAGCGGCCTGAGGATGCGGCCTTCATCGGCTTGGTCGACGGCGTGCCCTGCTTCACTTGGGAACGTCTGGCCGAAGGCGCCCCCACCGTCGACCTGCGCCGCGCCGGCATGCAGTGGCCGGGCCGCGAGGCCGCCCTGTTCGCGGCCGCCGCCGGCCTGCTGAACTGGCAACGTCGCGCGCGCTTCTGCGGCGCCTGCGGCGGCGCCGTCGAGCGTCGCCAGGCGGGTTGGTCGGCGCGCTGCCCCGGCTGCGGCCTCGAGGCCTACCCGCGCACCGATCCGGCGATCATCGTGGCCGTCAGCTCCGGTGATCGGCTCTTGCTCGGCCGCCAGCGCAGCTGGCCTCCGGGCCGCTGGTCGGTGGTGGCCGGCTTCGTCGAGCCCGGCGAGTCGCTGGCCCAGGCGGTGCGCCGCGAGGTCCTCGAGGAAACCCGCGTCGAGGTGGGCGCCGTGCGCTACGCCGGCGACCAGCCCTGGCCCTTCCCGATGGCGCTGATGCTCGGCTTCCATGCCGAAGCCGCGCCCGATGCCCCGGCGCCGGAAGTCGACGACGAGCTCGAAGCCGCACGCTGGTTCACCCGCGAGGAGGTGCTGGCCGGGTTGGCGGTCGGCGACATGCCGCGCGGCGCCGAGCCGCCGCCGCTGGCCTTCGCGCCGCGCCTTTCGATCGCCCGCGCCCTGATCGAAGCCTGGGCCCACGGCAGCGCCTGAGGCCACCGCACGAGCCCTTCGCGCC
>JAIXTZ010000256.1 GCA_027483745.1 Lysobacteraceae bacterium | reverse complement strand
TCCTTGATCTTGACGTCGAGCACGGTGGTCAGGCCGCCGAGACCCTGCGCGCCGATGCCGAGCCGGTTCACCTTCTCGTACAGCTCGATGCGCAGCTCTTCCGCGCGATTGCTCGGGCCACGGGCGATCAGGTCCTGGATGTCGATTTCCTCCATCAGGGCTTCCTTGGCCAGCAGCATGGCCTTCTCGGCCGTGCCGCCGATGCCGATGCCGAGCATGCCCGGCGGGCACCAGCCGGCGCCCATGGTCGGCACGGTCTTCAGCACCCAGTCGACGATGGAATCGGACGGATTCAGCATCGCGAACTTCGACTTCGCCTCCGAGCCGCCGCCCTTCGCGGCGACGATCACGTCGACCTTGTCGCCCGGAACGACCTTCATGTTCACGACACCCGGCGTGTTGTCCTTGGTGTTCGTGCGCTTGCCCGCCGGATCGGCGAGCACCGAAGCGCGCAGCTTGTTGTCCGGGTGGTTATAGGCGCGACGCACGCCCTCGTGGACCATGTCCTCGACCGAGAGCGTCGCGTCCCAGCGGACGTCCATGCCGATCTCGAGGAAGACCGTGACGATGCCGGTGTCCTGGCAGATCGGGCGGTGGCCTTCGGCGCACATGCGCGAGTTGATCAGGATCTGCGCCATCGCGTCCTTGGCCGCGGGGCTCTCCTCCTTCTCGTAGGCCTTGGTGAGCGCCTTGATGTAGTCGACCGGGTGGTAGTAGCTGATGTACTGCAGCGCGTCGGCGATCGACTGGATGAAGTCGTCCTGCTTGATGACGGTCATGGCATGGCGGCGCGACGCCGCGGGCTGGGGACAGGGCGAAGATTCTAAGCCAGCCGGTGCCTGCACCCGGTCGTCGCCCCGTGGATCAGCCGGGGAAACGCACCCAGAGCTCGGCTTCGGCCAACGAGCTGAAGACCCGGACGTCCAGCCCTTGCTCCTGGGCATCGAGCTGCGTGGCCTCATAGGCGCCCACGCGGTCCACCGAGCGCGCGACGTAGGCCCACCGGCGCCCGGCGAAGACATCGAGGCCCAGGAAACGGATGAAGGCCTTGCGCTGCTCCCCGGTCAATGGCTCGTCGTCCATCAAATCGATGGCCAGCACCTTGGAGAGCCGATGCTCCTCGGCGAGCCCCTGCAGGGCGCGCCAGCAGCCCGCCATGTGGGTGGGGCTGTGCCGTGCTCCGCGGAACTCCACCACGAGCACGTCGACGTCGATGCGCCAACGCAGGTCCGCGGGCTCGAGGCCCGCGATGGCCTGCATCGGCGCGATGCCTGTCACGCAAGCCACTCCGTCAGGGCTTCGCGCTCGCAGAGCACCTTGAAGCTCGGGCGTGCGCGCATGCGGTCGACGAAGGCGCGCAGGGTGGGCCATTCGGTGGCGGGCTTTGGCATGTTGCGCGACCAGCGGCACAGCATGGCGAGGAAGAAATCGGGCGCGGAAACCCGCTCGCCCAGCAAGTAAGGGCCATGCGCCGCGAGGTGGGCCTCGACGCGATCGAAGAAGGCCTCGACGCGCTGGCGGGCGACCTCCTTCGCCGCATCCTTCGCCGCCTCGCCCGCCGGCTCGTGCGGGTAGAACCAGGTCCGGAAGGGCGGCTGCAGGCCGTTGGCCATCAAGAGCAGCCACTGGTAGGCACGCTGACGTGCCGCCGTGCCCGTGGGGGGCAACAGCCCGGCGTCCGGGTAGCGGTCGGCCAGCATCAGCACCATCGCGCCCGATTCGTTGAACACCTCGCCATCGAGCACGAGGGTGGGCACCACGCCAGCCGGATTGAGGCTGAGGTACTCTGCCGAGCGCTGCTCGCCGGCCGCGAGGTCGACGCGACGCAGCTCGTGCGGCTGCCCGAGCTCGATGAGCAGCCAGTGCACGCACAGGCTGGCGCTGCCGGGCGAGAAGTAGAGCAAGTCCATACCGGTCTCCAAGGAAGAGGCTGCAGTGTGGGCGTCGCCGAGGATGAAAAAAACCCCGGGACGAGCCCGGGGTTCTTCGGCGGCATCGAAACCGGTGGCTCAGGCCACCTGCACCTCGTCGGCCTGCATGCCCTTCTGGCCGGCGACGACCTTGAAGCTCACGCGCTGGCCTTCCTTCAGCGTCTTGAAACCGTTACCCATGATGGAGCGGAAATGGACGAACACGTCCTGGCCGTTCTCCGGCGTGATGAAGCCGAAGCCCTTGGCATCGTTGAACCACTTCACGGTCCCGAACTGACGATCCGACATTGCTATGCGTCCTCGAACATTGGCTGGTTAGGAACGGCGCAGGCTTCGCGCCATGACTGCTTGCCCGGGGAATCGTTGCGTCGAAGCAGCGGATCGGTCGGATCAGCACTCCCGGCCACGGTTCACTGTGACCCAAGCGCAGCAGCAGCCCTACAGTAACCCGTGCCTGAACGAAAAGTAAGGCCCCAAAAAGCCGTGATCCAGTTCGCGAAAAACAGGAATTCAAGCTGAACCCAGGGCATCGGCTGTTGCTGTGCAGCATGAAAATGCGCGAATGCCCATCGTTCGCCATCGGGGAAAACCCGCGGGGAGGCCGATACCCGGCACGATTCACCCCGTCGGCCATGAACGTCGGCCTGCCCCCGGATGCGACAATGGTGGCTTCCCGTCGACGCTCTCCGGCATGTCCAGCGCCTTCATCTCCGAAACCATCCTCGACGTCCGCCACTGGACCGACGCCTATTTCAGCTTCACCTGCACCCGCGACGACGGCTTCCGCTTCGAAAACGGCCAGTTCGTGATGATCGGCCTCGAGGTCGAGGGCCGGCCGCTGATGCGTGCCTACTCCATCGCCAGCCCGAACTGGGACGAGCACCTGGAGTTCTTTTCGATCAAGGTCCAGAACGGCCCGCTCACCTCGCGGCTGCAGCACATCAAGCCCGGCGACACCCTGCTCCTCTCGCGCAAGCCCACCGGAACCCTGCTGGTCAGCGACGTGCATCCGGGCGGCAATCTGTACCTGCTCGCCACGGGAACCGGGCTCGCGCCCTTCCTCTCGGTGATCCGCGACCCGGCCACCTACGAGCGCTTCGACAAGGTCATCGTCACCCACGGCGTGCGCAACGCCGAAGACCTCGCCTACCGCGACTACATCGAGCGCGAGCTGCCGCAGCACGAATACCTCGGCGAGCAGATTCGCGAGAAATTGCTGTATTACCCGGCCGTGAGCCGTGAACCGTTCAAGCACCACGGCCGGATCACCGACCTGATGGCCAGCGGCGCCATGCAGCGCGACCTCGGCCTGCCCGAGATCAACCCCGAGACCGACCGGGCGATGATCTGCGGCAGCCCGCAGATGCTCGCGGATTTCCGCAGGCTGCTCGACGAGCGTGGCCTCGGCGCCTCGCCGAAGATCGGCCAGCCGGGCCACTATGTGTTCGAACGCGCTTTCGTCGAGAAGTGAGCCCCTGATGCCCCCGTCGTCCCCCCGCGACACCCTTGCCTTTCCCTTGGCGGCCGCCCTGTGGGCCGTCGCCGGATCCATCGCGGCGACCGTCGCGAACATCGGGCTCACGGTGAGCCGTTTCATCGGCGACGGCGCGATGCGGGACGTGTTGCGCGACGTGCTTCCCAACCTCGTCGGCCAGGGCCTGTTCGGCACGATTTTGCTGGCCGTCGTCGTCTTCCTTGTCGCCGAGCGGCGGCAGGCGCGCGCGCCCGAACGGGTTGGCCATGCCCGCGGCGCCGCCGCCATCACCGGCTTGCTCGCCGCGTTCAGTGCATGGATCGCGGTCAGCGTCGTCTCCGCCCTCGCCTTCAGCCAGATCACCGTCCTGCAATCCCCGACCGGGTTCGCGATCGCCGGCGCGGCAATGTCCGTGCTGCATCTCGGCGTCGCGGCGCTCGGCGCATCGGTGGGCGCCGCCCTGCGGCCCCAGGCCGGCGAGGCCCCAAGCCCACCCGCCCTCGATCGGCATGCCTGGGCTGGCGTGGTGGTGTTCGGAGCCGCGTTGGCGTTCGGGATCGACCTGGTCATCGGATTGCTGCCCGGCCTGCTGGAGGACACCGTGGCCACCGAGCTGTTCATGATGGCGCGATGGTCTCCGCTGGCGGCCGTGCTGGTCGGAGCCATCGTCGCCCTCGGCTATGCGTGGCGGCGAGGTCGGACGGCCGCGGCACTGCGGTGGTCTGGTGATGCCTGGGCTGCGCTGGCCGTCCTGCCGATCACCCTCGCGCTGGGCGCGGGCGTGGGCGTGCTCGCGTTGGCCATCGCCTACCTGATGAGCGACGGCACCCTGCCCCTCCTCGGCGTGGCCGCTCTAGGGACACTGCTCCTCGCCGGAATCGCCTTCGGCGGACTCGGCGCGTTGGCCGGGCTGGTGCGCACGCGCCTGGCGCCCCGTGGGGGCTGAAGCCCGGCACCACCACGCGGCAGCGACGTTGCGGACGGCAGGCTGGAGCGAATCGCCCTGGTCTCGCTGCGTGCTCCGATGCGTTCCTGCCTACTCCCCCTGCTGTGCGCCGTCCTCATCGCGGTGATTCCCACCGCATCGCGCGCGGACGAACCCGCTTACTCGGTGGTGGAGTCGCTCGACGCCGGCGTCGAAGTGCGCGAGTACGCACCAATGCGGGTCGCCGAAGTCGTCGTCCCCACCGAGGATTTCGGCCGCGCCGGCAGCCTCGGCTTCCAGCCGCTGGCCGACTACATCTTCGGCAACAACACGCGCCGCGAGCGCATCGGGATGACCTCGCCGGTCACGCAATCGGGCTCGCCGCAGGGCTGGGTCGTCGGCTTCGTGATGCCGGCCCGCTACACCGCCGAGACCCTGCCGCTGCCGCGCGATCCCCGCATCCGGATCGTCGGCGTGCCGTCGCGGACCGTGGCGGCCATCCGCTTCAGCGGGCGATGGAACCCGATCCGCTACGCGGAGAACCTGCGCTTGCTCGAGCGCGAGCTCGCCGAGGCTGGCTGGGTGGCGGCCGCCGAACCCCAGTCCGCGCAGTACGACGCCCCCTGGGTGCCGGGGCCGATGCGCCGCAACGAGATCCTCCTGCCGGTGCGGCGCAGCGACTGACGCCGCCGCGGGCTCAGGCGAGCGGCAGGTGGATGTCGGTGCGCAGGGTGTCGGCCGGCGTGGTTTCCGGATCGTCGAGGTACTGGAAGAGGATGGGACGCTCGGCCAGCACGTGACCGCTGGTGGGCCACCACTCGGCCAACAGGCCATCGAGCGCGGGCTCCAGCCGGTCGTAAGGCCCGACGACGCGAATCCGCGCGTAGCGCCCACCTGCCTCATGGCCGTGGCGTAGACCCTCCGGCAAGGACAGGGCGGTGCCCGCCGGGAACGCGAGGATCGCCTCGGCGCGGCACTGTTCGGCGGGCACGTCACGGCGATCGTCGTGCTCGATGCCCCACAGGCCGGTGATCGATTCCACCAGCCTCGTCTCGGCCGCCCAGGCGAACAGCGCGCCATAGGCTTCAGCCAGCGCCTCGTTGTCGCCGGTGGCGGAGACCAGCACCGCATCGAACGGCGCCACCGACACCACGCTCACCGCCAGCGGAGGCTTAGCGGCCGTCGCCCGCAGCGGCCGCTCGAGCCGGCGCGTCGCCTCCTCGCGCGCCACGGCGTCATCGCGGAGGGCGCCAGGGGTGGTGTCGAGGTGTTGGCGTACCAGCCGGGCGAAGGACTGTGGGGATTCAAAACCGACGGCCAAGGCCACGTCGGTGATGCTGGCGCCCGGCTGCGCGAGCAGGCCCAAGGCGCGACGCAGGCGGAGGCGCGCGACCGTGGCGCCGATCGGTTCACCGGTCAGCGCGCGCCACAGGCGATGGAAATGGAACGGCGAGAAATGCGCCTCGCGGGCCAGCGCGTCCAGCTCTGGTGGGGCGTCGCCATGGGCGAGCGCCGCGCTGATGCGGTCGAGGACGCGCTGTAGGCGCGGGTTGATCGGCGACGTTTCGGGCGTGTCCATCGGCGGCTCCGGTGCGGGAAGGTGGTGCCAGCCTGCCGACCGGGAGTGAGAGCCGCGTGCCCGATCTTGCGGAGTTCAGCCCAGCGCCTTCTCGATGTCCTTGCGCAGGCTCTCGGGCTTGTCGGTGGGCGCGAAGCGCTTCAGTACCTGCCCATCGCGGCCGACGAGGAACTTGGTGAAGTTCCACTTGATGCCCTCGGTGCCAAGGAAGCCCGACCTCTCGCTCTTCAGCCAGTTGAAGAGCGGATGCGCCTTCGGGCCGTTGACGTCGACTTTCTTGAACATCGGGAAGCTGACGTCATAGGTGAGGGAGCAGAAATTCTTGATCTCCGCCTCGTCACCCGGCTCCTGGTGGCCGAACTGGTCGCAGGGGAAGCCCAGCACCACGAGGCCCTTGTCGCCGTAGTCCTTCCACAGCTGTTCGAGGCCCGCGTACTGCGGCGTGAACCCGCACTTGCTCGCGGTGTTCACCACCAGCACGGCCTTGCCCTTGAACTCGTCGAGCGAGCGTTCCTTGCCGTCGATGTCGATGGCCTTGAAGTCGAATGCGGTGGTCATGGGCGCGGGGTCAATTGTGGGAGCTAAAAGCCTAGCGCGGCCGGCCTCGTCGGCGCGAGAAGGGGCCGACGAGAGCGCCCGCGGCCGGGGCGTGGCCGCGGCTTCGGCGTTGATCGTCGCCATCACGCCATCGCCGGCCCGCGGGCCGACTCCAGCGACTGGCGCTGCGCCTGCTCGCGCTGCTGTGCCAGCTCCAGCTGCTGGACGCGCTCGAGGCTCTGGTCGCGCGAGGTCGCAACGGCGTCGGCCGTTTTCAACGTGACCCAATCGTCGCTGCGCTCGGGCGGGCCGCGGTGCGCGAACACGTACTCGCCGGCCTCGGCTTTCGGCGCCTTGCCCCCGAGCACCACGCCACCGATGTCGTTCCACCCCTGCGCGCGCACCTCGGCGTAAAGCGCGTAGGTCATGTTGCGGCTTCGATCATCAGGCTCGCGTCCGATCGACCGGTCGATAGCCGCCACGCCCGCGTCGATCTGCCGGAACAGCGCATGGCCACGATGGCCGGGCTGGGCCGGATCGTTCCGATCACGCGAGGCCTGGGGCTCCACGGGCGTCGCCGGTTCCGGCACCTCGCGTCGGCGCGTCGCCTCGCGCGCTTCCAGGCTGTCGACGACGATCGCACCGCCGTGCCGCTCGACGGACTCGGCGGCACCCCGCTTGGCCAGTCCCGCCGCCATCACCGCGGCCTCATCGCGAAAGGCCGTCAGCGCCGCGCTGCCGGTCGCGCCGCCCAACGCACCGACCGCCGGCAGCCGATCACCCGCCGTGCGCAACGTGTCGGCCGTCACGGCAGCGTCGCGAAGCTGGTGACCCGCCTGCGCGGCCAGGGCCGCCTCCACCGGATCGCTGGCGCCAGCGACGCGGCGGCCGATGGTCGCCGCGCCGACGGACGTGACCGCGACGATCGCGGCAGCGTCGGCATCGGCACCGTGGCGCGCGTGCCGCGCAGCCGCTTCGCCATCGATCACCGCACCCAAGGCAGCGGCACGCTGACGCTCGGCGGTATCGCGCAGCGAATCGCGAAGTCCCGGCGCAAGGATGGGGGGCTCGGCCGCCCGCTCGGCCAGATCGGCAACGGCCCCACGAGCGCCCGCCTCGACCCAGCCCGCACCCCGGTGCAGGGCGGCCTCCACGTCGCCGACGGCAGCGCGCACGCCGGCCAGCCCCCGGCCCGCCGCATCGCCGGCATCGCGCACGACGGGCCCGGCCGTCTGCGACGCGGCGTCGAGCGCCAAGGCGGCGGCGACGTCCGGCGCCGCGCGCGCGACACCGCGGGTTTCCATCGTCGCGGCCGCAAGGTGCGCGCCATGCTGCCCAACATCGCCCGCGGCTCGTCCAGCGGCCGCAGCATCGGCGGCACGCGCCATCGCGTCGACGAGCGGCCCCAGCGCCGGCGTCACGTCGGGCAGGGTCGGCCCGCGCTGCGGCGCGAACTCACCGTTGGGCAGGCGCTGCATGGCCGGCACGTCCGCGACCACCTCGCCCGCCGCACGCGGGAAGCGGTCGAGCAAACCGCGCGTGTCCGGGCCGGACATCTGCTGCAATGTGCCGACGAAGGCGTCGATGGTGGGCGCGCCGATGTGCTGCGTCTCGCGCAGATGGCCGCGCAGCGCGGCAGTGAAGTCGGGCACCTCGACGGCGAGCCGCCCGCCCTGCTGGAACACCGAAGCGAGCTTGTCGCGGGAGCCTTCCGACCACCCCGAGATCGCGTCCTGCACACCGGCATTCAGCACCTCGCCCTGCACCTTGACCACGGCGACGAGGTCGGAGGCGGCGAAACGCTCAACTTTGTTCTCCTCGGCGAAGCGCCGCGTCGTTTCCGGGTGCAGTCCGGCCGGGTTCACGGTGATGGCGCGCATGCCGGTGACCTCGGCGGCCGCCGAAGCCATGCCGCCGCCTTTCGAGTGGCCGGTGATGTCGAAGTCCAAACCCGCAAACTTCAACTCCATTGCGATGCTCATGGCGTAGTCGTAGTCCGGCGAGCGTCCGCCGGTGCCCTGGATCACGTTGTTCAGCCAGTCCTCGGTGGCGCTCTCGCGCATGCCACCGGGGGCATTCTCGTCGCGGATCAGGCCGCCGGTGCCTTTGAAGGCCAGCACCGGCTTCGTGCCGGGCGGCTGCAGCGCGGGGTCGGGCAGGTAGAGCTCGGCGCGTGCGCCGATGCCCTTGGGCTCGAACAGCTTCTTGAGGTCGGCGTCCGACATCTTCTCGAACACCGGAACCGTCTGACGCAGTAAATCGAGGTTCTCGCTGGCGCGCAGCCAGCCCGCCGGCGGCTGGCCCGTACCGGCGGCGGCAGGGTAGGTGTCGGTGGCGAGCCGGGCGTATTCGAGCTGGCGCTCCGGAGTGGCGAAGTCGTCGATGCGGGGCATGGGGCGATCCTTGCGGTGGGGGCTCCAGAGATTAGGACGGGGCGCGCCGGCGAGTTCCAGTAATCTTCAAGGCCCGCCCCCCGACGGACCGCCCAACGATGCGCTTGGCCCCCCGCGCCCTGCTGTTGCCTCTGCTCCTGCTGCTGCTCGCCCTGCCGGGCTGCGACGGGATCCTGCCCTCGCCGCGCGGCTCGCTGCACGGCGCCACGCAGGCGTTCGAGGGCCCGTCGCTGGAATTGGCCCTCGCCGTCGAGAAGGGCGACCTCGACGCCATCACGCGGTGGGTGGAAAGCGGCGTCGACCCGGACACGATCTTCTCCAGCACCTCGAACGAGCCGCTGGTGGCCTGGGCCATCCGCGTGAAACAACCGGCTTCACTGCAACGGCTGCTGGAGCTCGGCGCCGACCCGAACGTGGTGATGCCGGCGCCTCCGGAAGACGGCGAGGCACGCACCCATGTCGGGGCAATGGTCGCCGCGGTGGAGGCGGAAGACCCCCAGTACCTCGACATCCTGCTGGCCCACGGCGGCGACCCCGACCACCGCGTCGTCGGCAGCAATACGCTGTTGAAGCACGCGTTCTACTTCCGGAACTGGACGCACATCCAACGTCTGATCCTCGGCGGTGCCGACATCAATGCCCGCGACGAGACCGGCAACACCATCCTTGAAATCTTCGCCCAATTCGGCTCCTTCGAGCGGGCCTATTGGCTGCTCGAGCACGGCGCCGACCCGATGCCGCCGCAACGTCAGTCGGCACCGAAAGGGCCGGATGGCCAACCGATCCCCCAGCCGCAGATGCCCCCCGGCATGAACCGCTGGGTGCGCTACGACGCGCAGGGCCGCGAGATGTGGGAGCCCAACATGGACATCGTCGCCAGCATCTTCTGGCACTACGGCTCCGAGGCAGCGGCGCCGTGGCAGCGCCGCTGCCAGAAGTGGCTGCTGGTGCGCGGCATCGAGCGGCCACCGGTGATGCCGGAGCATCTGCGCCGCTCGCGAGCGCAATTGGGAAGGCCCACCCGCGAAGAAGACATCCCGCTGCCCGAGATCACCCCCGAAATGCGCGAGGGCATCGAACCCTACGTGTGGAAGGCGCCGGAGTAATCCCTCGGGAAGCCGCTACGGATCCGTAGGCCGCTCCAGCGGAGCGGTTCGCCCAAAAAAGAAAGCGGCCCGAAGGCCGCTTTCCAGTGGATCATCCGCAAGGACGGATCAGAAGCTCGCCTTGAACTCCACGCCCCACGTCCGCGGCTCGTTGATGAAGCCGGTGCGGTTGTTGAAGTCGATGCCGCCGACAGCCTCGATCTCGTTGAGGATGTTGCGACCGAACGCGGCCACCTCGTACTGGCCGAGGCCCCACGAATAGCCCACGCGCACGCCGCCGGTGAGCAGCGGGGCGCCGGTGAACACCGTCGACTCGTACAGGAAGAAGTTCACTTCGCTGCGGTAGGCCCAGTCGGTGTAGATGTAGAGCTCCGAGTCGTCCGACAGCGGGATGCCGTAGCGGGCGGTCAGGTTGGTGGTCCACTCCGGCGCCTGCGGCAGTGGGTTGCCGTCGATGCGCGCCAGCGTGACGCCGCCCACCACCACCGTCGGGTCGGTGACGAGGCAGCCCAGCGGGTTGCCGCAGATCGCCGTCGTCAGGTTCGCGTCCTTGATCTCGGTGCGGTTGTAGCCGGTACCGAAGGTGACCAGCAGCTGGTCGGTCAGGTAGGCCTCGAGGTCGGCTTCGAAGCCGCGCAGCGACGACTCGTCGGCATTGAGCAGGCTGTTGAAATTCGCCGTGCCGCCGACGGCGGTGAGCTGCTGGTTGTCGACCGTCGCGTTGAACGCGGCGAGGTTCAGGCGGGCACGGTTGTCGAACAGCGCGACCTTCATTCCGACTTCGTACGACAGCACTTCTTCCGAGTCAGCGACCGTCACCAGCTGGTTGGCCGGCAGCGCCGCGTTGGCGAAGGCCAGGCGGCCCTGGATCGACGGCGCGCGGAAGCCCTTCGCCACGCGGGCGTAGAGGTTCACGTCATCCGCCACCGTCCACGTGCCGGCGAGGTCCCAGCTCACGTTCTCGTCCGACGGGTTCACGGTGATCGGCGCGATCGCCGGGGCGCCGAAGGCGCCGAACACGCGACGGGCGGTGAAGTCCTTCTCGTCTTCCGTGTAGCGCAGGCCGGCGCGCAGCACGAAGGTCTCGCTCACGGCCCAGTCCACCGAGCCGAAGGCGGCCCATGCGGTGTTGTCCTGGCGCTGCGTCGCGAGGGCGTTGACCACGCCGCCGCCGAGGGTGTCGTAGCTGATGCTCTCGATGTCGGCCTCGTCCTTGAACCAGTACAGGCCAGCCTGCCAGTCGATGGCGTTGTCGCCGTTCGAGGCGAGGCGCAGCTCCTGCGTGGCCTGCTTGACCTCGGCCGCGTCGCCCGACTCGGCCGGGAACGGAATCAGGCCGGGGCCGCCGCCGCTCGGCAGGAACACCGCACCGAAGCCGCCGTCGATGTCGCCGCGCGAGGCGAGCTCGCCGTGGTTGAGGCTGGTGATCGAGAACAGCGTGGCCGAACCGAGGTTCCAGCTCATGCGCAGCGAGGCGCCGTCGGTGTCCAGGTCCTGCTGGTTCAGCGCGTCGATGGCGACCTTCTCCGGGTCGAAGCCCGGCACCAGGCGGCCGTCGGCACCGAGGATGTTGGCGCGGAACAGGCGGGCCGTGCCCTCGAGGTCACGCATCTGCACGCTCAGCAGGGCCTCGAAGTCCTCGCTGGCCTGCAGCAGCACCTGGCCGCGGAAGGCCATGTCTTCGTAACCCTCGACCGCATTGTTGCGACGCGTGCCGGCGAAGGTGTTGTCCACCCAGTCGCCGCGGCGCTGGTACAGGGCCGAGGCGCGACCGGCCAGCGTGTCGGTGAGGCCGCCGCCGATGGCGGCTTCGGCGTTCACCGTGTCGTACTCGCCGTACGAGAGGCGGCCGTAACCCGAGGTCTCGAAGTCCGGACGCACCGAATCGAACTTGATGAGGCCGGCCGGCGTGTTGCGGCCGAACAGCGTGCCCTGCGGGCCGCGCAGCACTTCGATGCGGTCGACGTCGAACACCGGGAAGCCCTTCAGGGTGACGTTCTCGAGCACGACGTCGTCGTACACCAGCGACACCGGCTGCGAGGCGTTGAGGTCGAAATCGGTGTTGCCGAGGCCGCGCAGGTAGAAGCGCGGGAACACGCGGCCGAACGAGGATTCGACGTTGACGCTGGGCGAGCGGGCCGCGAGGAAGCGGATGTCGTCGCCACCGGAGCGGATCGCGTCCAGCTTCTCGCCGTCAACCGCGCTGACCGCGATGGGCACCGCTTGGGCGTTCTCGGCGCGACGGGTGGCGGTCACCGTGATGGCGTCCAGCGTCGTGGCGTCGGTGGTGGCGTCCGCGGGAGCGGCATCCTGCGCCGACGCGAGGGCCGGCAGGGTCAGGGCGATGGCGAGGGCCAGCGCGTGGCGGTTCAAACGAGTGGTCTGGGTGCGGCGCATCTCGGTTCCTTGGAGACGAAAAGGGAGAGGGATTCGGGGCCATCCTGGCCGGGAAACGCAAAAACCCCGCGCCGGGCGCGGGGTAACGGAAGTTTAACCGAATTGTGCTGGAGCCGCGGCTCGAAAGCCGCGGCCCCGCGGGGCTCAGTGCTGGTGGCCGCCGGCGCCGTGCACGTGGCCGTGCAGGACTTCCTCGACCGAGGCTTCGCGGACTTCGACGATCTCGATGTCGAAGTGCAGCGGCATGCCGGCGAGCGGATGGTTGGCGTCGATGGTGACCGTGTCGGCATCGACTGACTTCACGACTACCGTGATCGGACCCATCGGGCCGTTGGCCTCGAACTGCATGCCCGGCTGGACGTCGACGTCCTGCGGGAACGCGGCGCGCGGCACGGCCTGCATCATTTCGGGGTTGCTCTCGCCGTAGCCTTCAGCGGCCGGAACGACGACCTGGAAGGCGTCGCCGGCGACGCGGCCGGCCATGGCCTTCTCGAGGCCCGGCACGATCTGGCCAACGCCATGGAGGTAGGGCAGCGGCTCGCGGCCGCGGGAGCTGTCGATGACCTGGCCTTCGGGGCTGGTCAGCGTGTAGTGGAACGAAGCGACGGTGCGCTCGGCGATCTGCATGGGGGATTCTCCTTCAGAAATGAAAAACCCCGGGCGCAAGCCCGGGGTTCGTCACGCAAACGCGTGGGTGCGGCTCAGAGCGCCTGGACGGCGTCGGCCTGCAGGCCCTTCGGGCCCTTCACGACGGTGAAGCTGA
>JAIXTZ010000016.1 GCA_027483745.1 Lysobacteraceae bacterium | reverse complement strand
GTCTACGCCAAGGCCGAGAAGGTCTGGATCGACGGCGCGCTGATGTTCGACCGCAACGACCCGGCGCTGCAGCCGGTCTCCGACTTCACGCTCGGCCAGGAGCCCCTCTGATGCGCGCCCTCCACACCCTCGCCGGCGCCGTCGCGCTGGCCCTCGCCGGCCTCGCCTCCGCGCAGTCGGTCGTTTTCATCGACAACGCCAAGGTCCATACCGCCGGTGCCGCGGGCACGCTGGCCAATGGCGATGTCGTCATCACCAATGGCGTCATCAGCGCTGTCGGCGCCGAGCTCGCCGCGCCGGCCGGTGCCACGCGCATCGATGCGAAAGGCCAGCCGCTGACGCCCGGCCTGTTCGCCGGCCTCACTGCGCTCGGGCTCGAGGAAATCAGCGCCGAGCCGAGCACCGTGCACCAGAACCTCGGCGCGCCGGCCCCGCACGTGCACCCCGGCGAGACGCGCTGGCGTCCCGAGTTCGACGTGCTGCCGGCCTACAACCCGCGCTCGCAGGTGATCGGCGTCAACCGCATCGAGGGCCTCACCTTCACCGTGCTCGCCCCGGGCGCGCTCGAGGAAGGCAGCTTCGTCGCCGGCCAAGGCGGCGCGGTGCGCTTCGACGGCGGCTTCGACGCCCTCGTGGACGGCAGCCGCAGCCTGTTCGTCGACCTCTCCAATGGCGCGGTGGCGATGTCCGGCGGCAGCCGCGCGGGCCAATACATGCTGCTCGACCAAGCGATCCGCGAAGCCAAGCCGCCGGCGTCGCCGATGATGATGGTCTCGCCCGGCCACGGCCTGCTCACGCCGGCCGGCCGCGACGCGATGAGCCGCTACCTGCGCGGCGGCCGCGTGGTGTTCACCGTCGACCGCGCCGCCGACATCCGCCAGGTGATCGCGCTGGGCCAGCGCTACGGCTTCCAGCCGGTCATCAACGGCGGCGCCGAGGCATGGATCGTGGCCAACGAGCTCGCCGCGGCGAAGGTGCCGGTGCTGCTCGACGCGCTCGTCAACCTGCCGGGCAGCTTCGACCAGCTCGGTGCGCGCCTCGACAACGCGGCGAAGCTGCACGCAGCTGGCGTGACCATCGCCTTCTCGCAGGCCGGCGACGCCACGCACAACGCGCGCAAGATTCGCCAGCTGGCCGGCGTGGCCGCGGCCAACGGCCTGCCGTGGGAGGCCGCGCTCGCGGGCCTCACTTCCGCCCCGGCGACGGTGTTCGGCATCGACGCCAAGATCGGCAGCATCGAGGTCGGCAAGACCGCCGACCTGGTGCTGTGGAACGGCGATCCGCTCGAAGTGACGACGACCACCACGCAGGTGTTCGTCGGCGGCCGGGCAGTGCCGATGCAGTCGCGGCAGACCCTGCTGCGCGACCGCTACCTCGCGCCGAACGGCGAGCGTTCGCGGCTGTACCCGGCGGGGCGCTGAGCATGGAGGCGGTGGGCACCCTGCAACTGCGACGCGTCAAGGCGTTCTGGCAGGACCGGGCGCGCGACTACGTCGTGCTCGTTGACGGTCGCGAAGCCGGGCGGATCGGAAACGATGGCGAACTGTCGCTGCGGCTCCCCGCGGGTGAGCATCGCCTCCAACTCGCCATCGACTGGTGCCGCTCGCCCGAGTGCGGAATCACCATCCCAGCGGATGGCACGGTGACGCTGGAATGCGGCCCGAGCGCCACACCGCTCTCGGCCCTGCTCTACATCAGCGTGTGGCGGAACCGCTACATCTGGCTGCGCCCCGCCGCCGAGTGAGCGACGGGCGCGCTGTCATAGGCCCAGCGCGAACAGCCCGAGGCAGAGCAGCAGGCCGAGGCCGGGCACGATGACCGTGAGGGCGCCGACCGGCAGGTAGGCGTCCTTGTGGGTTTCGCCGCAGATGGCGCGGATGGTCGTGACCACATAGCCGTTGTGCGGCAACGAATCCAACACGCCGGAACTGATCGCCACCGAGCGGTGCAGCTGCTCCGGGTTCACGCCTTGGGCGAGGAAGATCGGGGCAATGATCGGCAGCGCGATCGCCTGGCCGCCCGAGGCCGAACCCGTCATGGCCGCGATCAGGCTGACGGCGACCGCCGCCGTGGCGACGTCGGAGCCCGGCATGTGCGTGATCGCCTCCACGGCCACGCCGAAGGCGGGCGACAGCTTCGCCACCGCACCGAACCCGACCACTGCCGCGGTGTTGCCGATGGCGATCAGGGCGCCGGTGCTGCCCTCGCCGATGGCCTTGCCCGGTTGCCGCAGCGTGCGCAGGCACAGCAGGCCCACCGCGGCGCAGCCCGAGAGCAGCGCGACGATCAGCGCGGACACCCCGAATGCATCGTGCAGCGCGAAGGACACGCCGAGCACGACCAGCGTGGGCAGCAAGGCGGCCCACAGCGGCGGGAGGTCGGCGCGGAGTTCTCCGGGATCGCCGTCGCGCGCCACGAAGCCTTCGCCCCGGGCCTTCGCACGCTTCAGCATCCAGCCCAGCCAGAGCTGGCCGAACACCGCCATGAACAGCGCCGTGACCAGGCTGGCCTCCCAGGCCGCCCAGGGCGTGGTGCCGAGGTAGGGGATCGGGATCCAGTTCTGGATTTCCGGCGAACCCGCCGAGGTCATGGTGAACGTGACGGAGCCGAAGGCCAGCGCCGCGGGAATGAAGCGGCGCGGCAGGTCGGCGGCACGGAACAGGGCCAGCGCCGCCGGGTACACCGAGAAGGCGACGACGAAGAGGCTCACGCCGCCGTAGGTCAGGATGGCGCAAGCCAGCACCACGGCCAGCGCCGCGTGCGAGGGGCCAAGGTGGCGCATCACCGCCGCAGCGATCGCATCGGCCGCGCCACTGTCCTCCATCAGCTTCCCAAAGATGGAGCCGAGCAGGAACATGAAGAACCAGCTCGTCACGAAACCGGTGAACCCGCCCATGTACGCGCCGACGAGGTTCGGCGCGCCCTCGGCAGCCAGCGGCGGCAGCAGGGCGATGCCGGAGGTCAGCGCGACCAGCAGCGCGCACAGCGGCGTGGCGACGAACAGGTTCCAACCGCGCATGGTCAGCGCGATCAGCAGCGCGAGGGCAAGGGCGAGGCCGAGGGCGCTCAGCATCGGGACGGCTCCGGACGGGACGGCGGCAGCATGCGCGGCGGCCTCCGGAGCGCGTGATTGGACGAACGTACAGGTGCCGCCCCCGAAGGCCCGGGCCTAGTCTGCGCAGCAACCGCGCCGGGGGGCGCGCTCCACACCTTTTGGGGGAAGACCGATGTTCCGCAGCGCACTCAGCACCGCCATCCACGCCGCCCTGCTCGCGGGAAGTCTTGTCGCACCGGCCGCCTACGCCCAGTCGGCCTCGACCGGGGAAGCCTCGTCGGCAAAGACCCTCGATGCCGTCACCGTCACCGCCCGCAAGCGCGAGGAGACGCTGCAGGAGGTGCCGATCGCGGTGACCGCTTTCACCGCGGACGCGCTCGACCGCCTCGGCACGCGTGACATCGCCGACCTCGACGCGCAGGTCCCGAACCTCACGATCTATGCCGCCCGCGGTTCCAGCTCCACGCTGACGACGTTCATCCGCGGCGTCGGCCAGGCCGACCCGCTGTGGGGCGTCGACCCCGGCGTCGGCCTCTACCTCGACGACGTCTACATCGCCCGTCCGCAGGGTGCGCTGCTCGATGTGTTCGACGTCGAACGCATCGAGGTGCTGCGCGGCCCGCAGGGCACGCTGTACGGCAAGAACACCATCGGCGGCGCCCTCAAGTACATCTCGCGTGGCTTGCCGACTGAATTCGACGGCAACGCCTCGGTGACGGTCGGCAACTACGGCCAGCTCGACGTCAAGGCCGCCATCGGCGGCCCGATCGCCGCGAACGGCGGCCTTCGCGGCCGCCTCGCGGTCGCCAAGCTCGACCGCGACGGCTTCGGCGAGAACCGGGTCACCGGCGCCGACGTCAGCGACAAGGACGTGCTCGCCGTGCGCGGCCAGCTTGGCGCCTTCGTCAACGACGACCTCGACATCCAGTTCGCCTTCGACATGGTCGACGACCAGAGCGGCGTGCGCGGCGCGCAGATGCTGGAGCCGAACCGCTTCAACGCCGTGCTGTTCCCGACGCTCGGCGCTTTCCCGCCGCTCGCCGACCGCTACGACGTCCGCAACGGCATGCCGAACATCAACGACACGACGCTCGAGGGCGCATCGGCGACGGTGAACTGGCGCGCCACCGAGGACCTCACGCTGAAGTACGTGCTCGCCAAGCGCCAGAGCGACACCGAGACCAACATCGACTTCGACACCACGACGGCGCCGATCGCCGACGTCAAAGCCTTCTACGCCGACGAGCAGGTGAGCCACGAGCTGCAGGCGAACTGGGACGGCGGCGGCCGCTCCCGCGGCGTGATCGGCCTCTACGCCTTCGACGGCGAAGCCGGCGGCCAGGTGCTGAACAACTTCTTCAATCTGAGCTTCGGCGACACGCAGGGCACGGTGTTCACCGAGAGCGTGGCGCTTTACGCCGACTGGACCTTCGACCTCAGCGAGCGGCTGTCGCTGGACCTCGGCGCGCGCTACACGGATGAAGACAAGCGCGCCAAGGTGCTGAACCGCTGCTACACCAGCGCCACGTTCACCACCTTGCGCGACTGCACGCCCGCCGTGCTCACCGACGACCCGGCCGCCGCGAACTTCGACCGCACGATCAACTTCAAGAACACCTCGCCGAAGATCGCTCTGAATTTCGACCTGAGCGACAACGTCATGCTGTACGGCCTCGCCTCGCGCGGCTTCAAGTCCGGCGGTTACAACATCCGCGCGCAGGCCACGCTGGTGCCGCGCTCCGCCCTGCCCTTCGACGACGAGGTAGTGGACAGCTTCGAGGTCGGCGCCAAGATGGGCCTGCTCGACCAGCGCCTGTTCCTGAACCTCGCCGCCTTCCACAACAAGTACGAGGACATCCAGCTCTCGGTGTTCACCGCGAACCCGGCGGGCGGCTTCTTCGGCGACTTCACCAACGCCGGCAAGGGCACGGTGCATGGCGTCGAGGCCGAGTACCAGTGGCTGCTCAGCGATGCCTTCACCGTGAGCGGCAACCTCGCCTGGCTGGACGCCGAGTACGACGAGTTCCTGTTCGCCGGCGTCGACATCGCCAACGAACAGGAGTTCACCAATGCGCCGGAGTTCTCCGGCGCGATCAACCTCGAGTGGCGTACGGCGGTCGGTGCGGCCGGCGAACTGACGGCGCGCGTCGGTTACAGCTACCAGAGCGAGGTCATCGCGACGACCGAGATCATCCGCAGCAACGTGCCGCCGGCGGCGCCGTTCGGACGCCTGCCGATCGGCCAGGACGGCTACGGCCTGGTGACGGCCGGCGTGGTGTGGCAGAGCGGCAGCCCGTGGTCGGTGTCGCTGCAGGGCACCAACCTGACCGACAAGGAATACCTGACGACGGGCTACAACCTCGCGCAGGCGCTCGGCGTTTACACCGGCTTTTACGGCGCGCCTCGCCAGTACAGCCTGTCGGTCCGCTACGACTTCTGAGCGCGTCGATGACCCACCGCCGCCCGCTCGCGATGGCCTTCGCCGTGATGCTCGGAAGCCTCGCGGGCTGCAGCGGCGAGCCGGCACCGCCGCTGGGCACGATCACGCTCGATCCGTCGCGCGTGGCCGTGGCCGGCCTATCGTCCGGCGCCTACATGGCCACACAGGTGCACGTCGCGCTGAACACGCGCGTGCACGGCGCGGCGCTCGTGGCCGGCGGGCCGTATGGCTGTGCGCAGGGGCAACTCGAGACGGCGCTGGGCCCGTGCATGACGGCGCAGCCTGCTCTCCCGGAGACGGCGACGCTGGTCGCGAGCGCGAAGCAGCGCGCTGCCGAGGGCACGATCGATCCACTGTCGGCGTTCGCCGGTGATCGCATCCTGGTGATGCACGGCACGGCCGATGCATTGGTTTCGCCGTCGCTCGCTCCGGTCACGGCCGACGTCATGCGTACTCTGGCGGGCGATTCGGCCTCGGTGACGCTCGACGACCAGCGCGCCTTCGGCCACGGCTGGCCGACGCGGGACGCCGGCGCCCCCTGCGAGCAACCGGCCTCGCCGTGGCTGCTCGACTGCGGCATCGATGCGGCGGGAGAAACGATGGCCGCGCTGTTCGGCGTCGAAGCTTCACCGCCCGAGGCCACCGCTGCCGCCAGCGACGGCGTGCTGGCCCGCTTCGACCAGCGCGCGCTGGCACCGGAGGGCGCGGCGGGGCTCGCCGACGAAGGCTTCGTGTACACACCGAAAGCCTGCGCCGGTGCCGCCTGCGGCGTGCTGGTGGTGTTCCATGGCTGCCAGCAGAACGAGGAAATCGTGGGCGAGGCCTTCGTGCGCGAGGCCGGCTTCAACCGCTGGGCCGACGTGCATCGCGTCGTCGTGGTCTATCCTCAGACGCAATCGAGCTACATGCCGCTGAATCCGAAAGCATGCTGGGACTGGTGGGG
>JAIXTZ010000001.1 GCA_027483745.1 Lysobacteraceae bacterium | reverse complement strand
CTAACTAGTCACTCAAGCGGACCAATCAATCGCTTCGCGATTGATTGGTCCGCTTGGCTCAAGCGTTAGGCGCTTGGTTCTAACGTGGTCGGAGGCGAGTTCGGTCTCAGCAAGCCGAGACTCTCTCGCCGCGAGACATCCGGCCCGCCCGCCCAGTGTAGCCCCGCGCCGCAAGTCCGATTGGCCGCAAAGTAGCCGGTGTCAGGTCTCGGCATGCGCGGGCACAACAAAACTCAAATTCGCCTTGCCGGCTAGTCCACGCTCCGGCACATTCTGCCTAACTATTCGTTCAAGCGGACAGTCCAATCGCTTCGCGATTGGAGCTGCCGCTTAACTCACGCGTTAGGCGCTTGGTTCTAACGTGGTCTAAGGCGAGGTTCGTGTCGGCAAGTGCGAGACATCGGGCAGCCAGACTTTCCGCTTGCCCGCGCCAGTCAGCCGCACGTCGCACTCAGGAACCAGCGTCGAGTAGTTGGGAACAGTTCCGGGCGGGCAATACGTTATGGCAGCCGCCCCTGCTTCCGCATAAGGTCGCGGTCAGCACCCCCACCCATCGCCTTGGGGCGTCGTGTATTGCACTCTGTATGTGAATCCACGGGCCGAACGAGTCGATCAGGCACTGGCCCATTAATGGGAGTACGTGGCGTCATGAACCAGACCACTCGCCGTCCCGTCGTTCTCCTGCCCGGTGAAGGGCGGAACTACTGCATGGGTGGGATGTCCGCCCAGTTCAAGGCCGATGGGGCAGAAACCGCAGGGCAGTACTCCGTTTCGGAATGGTGGCTCGAGCCGTACACCCAGGGGCCTGGCGCCCACTCGCATGCCGAGGATGATGCGTTCTACGTTTTGGAAGGCACGATGAGCTTTCTCGTTGACGAGACGTGGGTCGAATGCCCTCAGGGATCCTTCGTTTTGGCGCCCGCCGGTTCTACTCATGACTTCCAGAATCGGAGTAGCGTCCGAGCGGGCGTGCTCAACATTTCTGCGCCCGGCGGATTTGAGAAGAATATGGGTCTGATCGTCGACTGGTTCGCCAAGAATCCGCCTGGCCGTGCAACGCGCTAGTTGTTCGCCTCGCTCGGCTGTTTGATTGCTCACCACGTTGAGGCATCTCATGAACACCGCTCAAGCGTTGCTCCTTGCCGCTCTCCTTGTTCTCGGCGGCCAGGCCAAAGCCGCCGATGCCGCCACGCCAGCGATCGAGGAGTTCGCGAGCGACGGGGCAAGAATCGGGGTGCGAGTGTTCCATCCCGCAAATGACGGGGCGGAGGCGCGTAGTGCGATCGTCCTCTTTCACGGGGGTGGATGGAGCGAGGGCGAAGCGAGTTGGATGGATCCCATCGCGGAGACGTACGCCGAGCTAGGGCTGGTGGCCGTATCCGTTGGCTACCGACTCTCGCGTGACGGCGTCACGCCGTTCGACGCCGTTGCGGACGCGAGGAACGCGATCCGCTGGGTGCGCCGTGAATCAGGCCGATTGAGGATCGACCCGAACAAAGTGGTGGCCTTGGGGACTTCAGCGGGTGGGCATCTTGCAGCCTCGACGGCTGTTTTCGATGAGCCCTTTGGAAGCGACGTTTCCTCGATGCCCAACGCTTTGGTGCTTCGCTCACCTGCTGTGTCGGTAGCGAATTCGCCATGGTTTCAGAAGCTCTCCGGCGGCGTCGCGCAAGCGGCGTCGTTGTCGCCCGTGTTGTACGTCCGTTCGGCGTTGCCGCCGACGATCGTGCTTCAAGGAGAGGAGGACAGCATCACGCCGGCATCAGGCGCAGTCGAGTTCTGTCAACGCATGCAGGAACGCGGCAACACGTGCACGCTCAAGCTTTACCCCGGCGTGGGCCACCTTTTCACGCGCAACCTGACGAACCAGGAAGTGCCCGACTACACCGCGATCGACAGGGATGTCACGAAAGATGCAAGCGAGGCAGCGATTTCCTTCCTCAGGGAGCGCGGTTTCATCACGGATGCTGGTGCCCACTAACGTCGCGTTCAAGCGAATCGACCAGTCAATTCGCGACAGAGGCTGCCGCCAAGCGCCGTGCTTTTCGTCGATGGGATTTCTCACGGGCGCTGTCACGAGCCTCCGCGCAGGCCTCAGCCATGCATCCGCCAACGTGGAATCCGGCAAACCGCGGCAGGGCTTGCGGCTCCACGGGGCAGGCGCTAGCGTCTTCGTTCGACGACTCGCGCGAGCGGTAGGGCCCAATGGCTAGATGGTTTGTGCTTCTCGTACTCCTGATCATCGCGCCTGTCGCTGCCGCGAACGATGCTAGGGTTGAGTTGGTTCGCGTTGAGAAGGCAAAGCGGCTATTGCATCTCGTCAGCAACGGCGAGGCCGTTGCTACGTTCCGTATTGCGCTGGGTGGCGAGCCCATTGGGCACAAGCAGGAAGAGGGCGATCAACGCACTCCCGAAGGGCGTTACGTCCTCGACTACAAGAAGCCGGACAGTGCCTACTTTCGGTCCATCCATATCTCGTACCCGAATGCCAACGATTCCGAGGCTGCGAAGGCGCGTGGTGTTTCTCCGGGCGGCTTCATCATGATCCACGGTCAGCGCGACGGCTTTGGGTGGGCCTCCGTTATTACGCAGCGCTTCGATTGGACCAATGGCTGTATTGCTCTCAGCAACGAAGACATGCTGAAAGTGTGGGATGCCATTACGGTGCCAACACCCATCGAGATTGCGCCCTGAAACGTCGCGTGGCCCATGCGTTGGAGCGCGGCATCTGGCGCGAGCGCGGTCGTCAACGTCAAGGGGCGATCCGTTGCTGAATGCATCGCGGCACGTCTTATCGTTGCTTCTGCCTCGCTTGCGGACTGCAGCATCCTGAGCGTCTTTCTGTTCTCGCTCGTGCCTTGGGGCGCCATCCTGCGGGCGAGGAGTCAGTGATGCTGTTTTCCATTCACGCGAGAGACCGGGGGGCGCTCGTGGCTCGTGACTATTCGAACTTCGCATCGGCCGTGAAGCGCCGTTTCCGCCCCGTGGCCGACGCACTGGGATACGAGCCCCTGGGTGCGACGTTCTATGCCAAGGCACGAGATGGGTGGTACGAGGCGTTCAACCTGCAAGCCAGCCACGGCGGCGAGGTCTTTTACGTCAATTACGGGATCACGGTTCCCCGGCTTTGTCCCGTCGGCGAGGATCGATCCATCCTGTTGTGTGGCCATCTCCTGGGCAACCGCCTCCAGGACGAGGACGGGACCGGCAGCTTCCCCCGGGGTTCCACATGTGAGATCGACGCAGCGGCCACGCGCGTCCTGGCCCAGTACACGCGTCAGGCGCTCCCCTGGTTCGAATCCCTGGGCTCGTGGACGGCGATCGCGGCCGAATACCTGAGGGTCAACCCGATTGACGAGGCGAGGATCGGAACGCACTCGTCGCGTTACGGCGAGGGCCCACGATGCGCCACGTACGGCTTCCTGCTGCTCAGGGCTGGACGAACCACCGAGGCGGTTCGATGGCTGCGCGAGGCCGAGCGGATCCTGTCGCTCCCGGAGTACATCACGAGGGACGGCCGGATCGTCCACGAGAAAGAGAAGTACGCCCGTTTGCAGCGACCGGAAGCCTACGAGGTGGAAACGCTGGCGAACGTCCGGCGGACGCTCGCGCTTACGGCCTGAAGCCCCGTTCAGGCACACCGATCGATCGCATCACGATGGCGAAGGCGCGTCGTCCATCCGGCCGCATGCTCGATCATGCTGCGGTTCTGCTCTGTCCCCGCTCGTCCCGCCAGGAGCGCATATGCCTGACCTTCAATCCCTTCGTTCTGCGATCGAGGCCCACGCGGGTGTCTTCAACTGCCGCGAGATCCGTCGGGAGGGCAGCACGAAACCGGTTCACTTCCGGCACATCGGCGCGGCCCCCGGCCCTGTCGTCGACCTGCCGGAGATCCCCGGCCTCCGCGCGTTCTATTCGATGTACGGGCAGCTGCTCCTGTATGTCGATGAACGAAGTGGCGAGGCGGCGTATCTGTTGGCGAGTCCCTCGCAGTGGCCGGCGCTGGATGCCCAGTTCAGGCCGTGGCTCGAGTGCCTGGAGGAGGAGGATCTTCCCGGCTGGATCGATGACTGCATCGTCGTTGGCGAGATCCCGAGGAGTGGCAACTACCTGCTGGTGCCCGCCTCGGGCCCGGAGGCGGGCAAGGTGTTCGAGTTCGAGCACGACGGATACGAGTTCCTCGAGCTGGGCGACAGCCTCCCGGAATTCGTGGCGCGCAACCTCGACCTGGATGCCGCTCGCCTCACCGCGATCGCCAGCCACAGGCGCTTCATGCTTCCCGATGATCCGCGGCAGTGGTGGATCGAAACGATGGTCGACAACCGCGGAAACGACGTGAGGACGGAGGCGTAGCGACGCCATGCCCCGCCCGATGCGCCTCAGCCCAGCGCCCTCATCCCCGAGGCGGCGAGCAGCTCGACCATCTGCCCGGCCTGCTGGGCCTGTTCGCTGCTGGCGTTGCCCTGTTCGGCGCGCTTGGCCACGCCCTGCGCGATGGCCGCAAGGCGGAAGAAGCTGAAGGCCAGCACGAAGCCCCAGTCCTCGGGGATCGCGCGGCCGGTTTTCGCGGCATAGCGCGCCAGCAGTTCGCGCTCTGAGGGAATGCCGAGTGCGGCGCGATCCATGCCGGCGAGGCCGGGCAGGGCGGGGTTGCGCGGCAGGCGCAGGGCCATGCAGAAGTAGCCCAAGTCGGCGAGCGGGTGGCCCAGCGTGGCCAGTTCCCAGTCCATCACCGCGAGCACGCGCGCTTCGTCTTTGGCCCACATCAGGTTGTCGATGCGGAAGTCGCCGTGCACCAGCGCGACGATGCCGTCATCGGCCGGGCAGCGCTTCGGCAGTTCATGGATGAGCGCGTCCATCGCCGCGATGTCGCGCGTGCGGCTCTGTGCGTACTGCTCGCTCCAGCGCGCGATCTGGCGGGCGAAGTAGTTGCCGGGCTTGCCGAAATCGGCGAGGCCGGCGGCCTGCACGTCGACGCCGTGGATGGCCGCGAGCGTGTCGATGATCGATTCGAAATGCGCCGCGCGTTGCTCGGGCGAGTGGTTCGGCAGCGCCGGATCCCACTCGACGCGGCCGTCGACGAAATCCATCACGTAGAACATCGAGCCGACCACCGCATCGTCGGTGCAAAGCCAGCGCGGCGTGGCCACGGGCACGCGGCCCTGCAGGGCCTGCAGCACGCGGAACTCGCGGTCGACGGCGTGCGCCGAGGCGAGCAGCGCGCCCGGCGGTTTGCGGCGCAGCACGTAGGTTCCGAAGGCGGCGTCGAGGCGGTAGGTCGGGTTGCTCTGGCCGCCCTTGAACTTCGTCGCCGTCAGCGGGCCACGGAAGCCGGGCACGTTCGCTTCCAGCGCGGTGGCGAGCGCGGCTTCGTCCAGCGCGAAGGGCGCGCTCATGAGCGATTCGCCTTCAACATGCCCTTGGCCAGCGAGGCGAGGTGCACTTCATCCGGACCGTCGGCGAGGCGCAGGCAGCGCGCGCCGGTGTAGGCCGCCGAGAGGAAGGGATCGGCAAGACCGCCCGCGCCATGGATCTGGATGGCGCGATCGACCACCGCGCAGGCCATGCGCGGCGCGACGATCTTGATCATGCCGATGGCGTCCTTCGCGCCCTTGTTGCCCTTGGCGTCGAGCTGCGCGGCGGCATCCAGCGTGAGCAGGCGGGCCTGCTCGATCTCGCAGCGGGAGAGCGCGATCGCCTCCTGCACCATGCCCTGCGCGCCCAGCGGCTTGCCGAAGGCGATGCGGCTTTGCGCGCGCGCCACCATCATTTCCAGCGCGCGCTGCGCCATGCCGATGGTGCGCATGCAGTGATGGATGCGGCCCGGGCCGAGGCGGGCCTGCGCCAGCGCGAAGCCCTGGCCTTCGCCGCCGATGAGGTTCGCCGCCGGCACGCGCACGTCGGTGAACTCGAGCTCGACGTGGCCGCCCGGCGCGTCGTCGTGGCCCAGCGCTTCGAGCGGCCGAACCACGCGCAGGCCGGGCGTGTCCATCGGCACCAGCACCATCGCGTGCCGCGCATGCGGCTCGGCCTCCGGCGTGGTGACGCCCATCACGATGAGGATCCGGCAGCGCGGGTCGCCGGCGCCGGTGATCCACCACTTCCGGCCGTCGAGCACATAGTGATCGCCGTCGCGGCGGATGCGCAGCGCGATGTTGGTGGCGTCCGAGGAGGCGACGTCCGGTTCGGTCATCGCGAAGGCCGAGCGGATCTCGCCGCGCAGCAGCGGTGCCAGCCACGCGGCCTGCTGTTCCGGGTTGCCGAAGTGCGCCAGCACTTCCATGTTGCCGGTGTCCGGCGCGTTGCAGTTGAACACCTCGCTGGCCCAGAGCACGCGGCCCATGCGCTCAGCCAGCGGCGCGTAGTCGAGGTTCGAAAGGCCGGCGCCGTGCGTGGCATCGGGCAGGAACAGGTTCCAAAGCCCAGCGGCCTTCGCTTCCGCCTTCAGCGTTTCGATGCGCGGGCAGACCGTCCAGCGCGTGGCCGGGTCGGCCGCCCAGGCGTGCACTTCGGCTTCGGCCGGCAGCACATGTTCGGCCATGAAAGCCGCGAGCCGCGCGTCGAGCTCGCGGGCGCGGTCGGAGAAGGGGAACAGCGGGCTCATGGCACCTCCGGAGGGTCGAGACCGGCAGCATGCGTGAGCGGCGGCCGGACGGCTTGGATCAGCGCACTGGGTGTCAGAAGTGGGTCCAGAGGCGACGGTCGTGCGCGAGGTGCGGCAGGGTGTTGAAGCTGCCGAAGCGCAGCCGCCCGTGGCGGGCGCTGAACTCATTGATCGAGGCGTTGCGGATGGCGAGGTTCAGGTCGACGGCGCGCGCCGCCGGCACCTCGAGCGCCTGTTGCGCCAGCCGGGCGATGACGCCGCCCGAGCTCACCACGAGGGTCGGGCCGTCGCCATTCGCGTCCGCCGCGGCCGCACCGGCCCGCGCCACGCGCTCGCCGAACACGCTCCAGCGTTCGGGGACGGCGTCCAGTTCGTCGTGTGCCCAAGCGTGGATGGCGGCGTACAGCATCGGGCCCACCACGGTCGGGTCGTGCGAACCGGCGCGGGCACGCATGTCGGCATCGGCGCGTTCGATGAGGTAGGCGCGGATCACCGCGCCGTGGTCGAACTCGTTGAGGTCGGCATCCTCCTCCGGCTCGGGCAGCGGGTGCCCGGCCTCGACGAAGGCGCGGCGGATGGCTTCGAAGGTCTCGCGGTGCCGGCGCATGGCACCGACGCGCACGCGGGCGAAGCCGTGCGGCTCGCGGGCGAGCCAGGTGCCGAGGTGGCCGGCCTGCGTCCAGCCCAAGGGCGAGAGGCGGTCGTAGTCGTCGGTGCCGTAGCTGGCCTGGGCGTGGCGGACGACGAGCAGGGCCATGCGTCAGCGCGCCGGAATCGCGGGCCAGAACGCCTGCGCGTAGCGGGCGTTGATCGGCGTGCCGCCTTCGGGCGTCACCACCAGCTCGAAGACCAGATCGTCGCGTTCTTCGATGCGGGCTTCGCCGAGGTAGTAGATCGCGCCACGGTCGCGCACTTCACGCAGGTTCAAGGCCTGCCGCTGCCCGGCACCGTTGATGGCCGTGGCCTCGATGCGCGCCGTCACCGCGACGGCCGTGGCCGCGCGCGGACCCTTCATCACCGAGACATTGAGCAGGGCGCGGTTGGCCGAGCGCGTGATGCCGTAGCGCGTGGCGATTTCCGGCGTGAGCTGGGTGCTCGGCATCGCGTTGTAGTGCACGGTGAACTCGCCGGACTGCGTGCTGTTCAGCCCCGAGCTGAGCGTCAGCGAGGGTTTCGGCGGCGGCGCGGCCGGCGGCATGGCGTTGGCGGTGGGCGCAACGAGCGCAGCGGCGAGCGCGATGCCGACCAGCGGCAGGGCAGGGCGGAAGGCGGGCATGGTGGAAGGCTCCGGATCAGTCGTTCGCCGCGGAGAGTTCCGCGCCACGGCGCCGCGCAGCGTGAACGGCCGTGGCGACCAGCGGCGTGAAGCCGCCGGCGGCGAAGGCGTCGAGGGCGGCCTGCGTGGTGCCGTTCGGCGAAGTCACGCGCTGGCGCAGCGTCGTCGCGGTTTCACCGCTTTCCTTCAGCATCCGCGCCGCGCCGGCGAAGGTTTCGACGACCAGCGTGCGCGCGGCATCGGTCGGCAGCCCCTCGGCTTCCGCGGCGGCCTGCATCGCTTCGGCCAGCAGGAAGACGTAGGCCGGGCCGCTGCCCGAGGCCGCGGTGACGGCATCCATCAGCGCTTCGTCGTCGATCCACACGGTCTCGCCGGCCGGCCGAAGCAACTGGTCGGCCAGCGCGCGCTGGGCGTCCGACGTGGCTGCCGTCGAGTACAGACCTGTGACGCCGGCGCCGAGCAGGGCGGGGGTGTTCGGCATG